>NZ_JBFTNE010000011.1:0-97906 GCF_056397325.1 Cupriavidus sp. 05N39 | reverse complement strand
GAGTATCGCCTTAAGGCGATGCGAGTTTGGGTCCCGGCCGCTCTTTTCGTCGGATCCCGAGGGGGTGTCGCCCCATCCGGCGCGCCTTCTTTGCCTACTTTCTTGGCAAGACAAGAAAGTAGGTCGCCCCCCGCAGGGGGGTGAAACCGCCTTTGACTTTGCAGTTAAGCAGTTAAGCAGTTAAGCAGTTGACTTTGACACTAGACCCGATCAACCACCAACACCTCCTGAAAGGCCCGCCCCCAACCCCCACCCAACCATGACCACCCTCCCAACCCCTCTGGCCACGCCGCCCATCACCGYCCTGAACCACCTCCTGGAACAGGAACCCTGGGCCACCTCCATGCTCCAGCCCTTCGCGGGCCGCGTCATCCGCTTCGACGCCGCCGCGTTCACGCTCGCATTGAAGGTGACGGCGCAGGGCCTGACGGAACTGGCGCAAGCCGATGAGATCCCGGCAGTCACGCTAACCGTGCCCTTGCAGCAATGGCCGCTGGTGGCGTCGGACGTGGCGGGCGGCGGCCAGGCAGCCGCGATGAAGCACGTGCGCATCGAGGGCGATGCCGAGTTGGCCAACGCGGTATCCGCGCTGGCGCGCAGCCTGCGCTGGGACGCGGCCGAGGACCTGTCGCGCGCGTTGCGCGGCCTGCTGGGCGGCCCGGTCAGCGACAGCGTGGCGCAACGGATGGTGGACGGCGCGCAGCAAGTCCATGCGCAAGTCACGCGGCTGGGCCGCACGCTGGTGGACAATGTGACCGAATACCTGCTCGACGAGCAGCCAACCCTGGTGCGGCACGTCGCGCTGGACGAGTTCGGCGCCGGCGTGAGCGCGCTGCGCGACGATCTGGCCCGGCTGGAAAAGCGGCTGGAGAAGCTCGAGCAGCGCAGCCGGTCCGGGCGGGGCTCGGCAGGCGGTTCCGGCACGCTGCCTTCCGCTCACCGCTGATCGCCGATTGCAACTGATCATCCGCCAGCCGACACTGGCCAATCCGCACCGCCCCCAATACTGAAGAACCTGCATGACCCGCTTCCTGCGCCTTTGCAAGATCGTTTTCGTCATCCTCTACTACGGCCTCGACGAGCTCGTACTGTCGGGTTTCAAGAGCCGCCGCATCCGCTTCCTGGTGCGCGTCATCACCATCGGCCGCAAGCTCGACATGCCGCGCGGCGAGCGGCTGCGGCTGGCGCTCACACGCCTGGGCCCGATTTTCGTCAAGTTCGGCCAGGTGCTTTCCACCCGGCGCGACCTGATGCCGGCGGACATTGCCGACGAGCTTGCCAAGCTGCAGGACCAGGTGCCGCCATTCGATTCGGTGGTGGCGGTCAAGATCATCGAGCGCTCGCTGGGCCGGCCGCTGTCCATGCTGTTCGAGAGCTTCGACCACAAGCCGGTGGCCAGCGCCTCGATCGCCCAGGTGCATTTCGCCACCTTGAAGGGCGGTCCCAGCGAGGGGCGCGAAGTGGCGGTGAAAGTCCTGCGCCCCGGCATGCTTCCGGTCATCGACAGCGACCTGGCGTTGATGCGCGACCTCGCGGCCTGGCTGGAGCGTTTCTGGGCCGACGGCAAGCGCCTCAAGCCACGCGAGGTGGTTGCCGAGTTCGACAAATACCTGCACGACGAACTCGACCTGATGATCGAGGCGGCCAATGCCAGCCAGCTGCGCCGCAATTTCGCCGATACCAAGCTGCTGCTCGTGCCCGAGGTGTTCTGGGACTTCTGCAGCAGCGAGGTGTTCGTGATGGAGCGCATGCACGGCATCCCCATCTCGCGCACCGAATCGCTCAAGGCGGCCGGCGTCGACATGCACCTGCTGGCCGAGGAGGGGGTGGAGATCTTCTTCACCCAGGTGTTCCGCGACGGCTTCTTCCATGCCGACATGCACCCTGGCAACATCCTGGTGTCGGTGGCRCCGCAGAGTTTCGGCCGCTATATCGCGCTGGACTTCGGCATCGTCGGCGCGCTTTCCGAGTTCGACAAGAATTACCTGGCGCAGAATTTCATCGCCTTCTTCCGGCGCGACTACCATCGCGTGGCCCTGCTGCACGTGGAATCGGGCTGGGTGCCGCCGAACACGCGGGTGGAGGAGCTGGAAAGCGCAGTGCGCGCTTGCTGCGAGCCCTATTTCGACAAGCCGCTCAAGGAGATCTCGCTGGGCATGGTGCTGATGCGCCTGTTCCAGACCTCGCGCCGCTTCAATGTCGAGATCCAGCCGCAGCTGGTGCTGTTGCAGAAGACCTTGCTGAACATCGAAGGGCTGGGCCGCCAGTTGGATCCCGACCTGGACCTGTGGAAGACCGCCAAGCCCTTTCTCGAGAAGTGGATGCACGAGCAGGTGGGCTGGAAGGGCGCCTGGGAGCGGATCCAGGTGGAGGCGCCGCAATGGGCCAAGATGCTGCCCGACTTCCCGCGCCTGGCGCATCAGTTCCTGGAGCGCCGCGCGCTGGTCGACAACAGCCAGCAAGAGCGGCTGCTGACCGCCCTGATCACAGAGCAGCGCCGCACCAACCGCCTGGTCGGCACGGCGTTGCTGTTGGTGGGAGGCTTTGTCGCTGGCGTGGTGCTGACCGAATTGCTGGCCTGGGTTGGCTATTGGTAGCGCCTGCAGCGGCACAGCTAGCATGAACAAAGGCAATTGAATATAGAGACAGTCGAGGCGCGCTTGACCAAATCCGATAACACCGCCGGCAAGCCCGGCGCTACGCCAGCCTTCGCCACCCGCAACGCGGCCGATCCGGCCTTCTGGGACGAGCGCTTCGAGAAAGGGTTCATGCCATGGGACCTGGGCGGCGTGCCGGCCGATTTCGAGGCCTTCGCCAGCGCGATGGCGCCGTGCCCGACGCTGGTCCCTGGCTGTGGCAATGGCTGGGAAGCCGGCTGGCTCCATGCGCGAGGGTGGCCGGTGGCCGCCATCGATTTCTCGCCGGAGGCAGTGGCGAGCGCGCGGCGCGCGCTGGGGCCTGCCGGGGCTATCGTGCACGAGGCGGATTTCTTTGCGTTCACGCCCAAGCCGGCCTGCCAGCTCATCTACGAACGTGCCTTCCTGTGCGCCTTGCCGCCAGCCATGCGGGCTGCCTATGGCCGGCGCGTGGCGGAGTTGCTGCCGCCAGGCGGCCTGCTGGCCGGCTACTTCTTCCTGGATGAAACGCGCGGCGGGCCGCCCTTCGCGATGCCCGAGGCGGAACTGCGCGCGCTGCTTGCGCCGGCATTCGAGCTGGTGGAGGCGCGTGCCGCCACCGGCTCGCCGCCGGTGTTCGCCGGCCGCGAGCATTGGCAGGTCTGGCGCCGCCGGGCCTAGGCGCCGGTTTTTCCCCTTAGCCGCGCACGCGGCCGTTGTGCTTGTCGTGGTAGATCGCCCGGCTGTCGCGGTTTTCGGCGCGCTGGATGCCGCGTTGTTCGGCCGCGCCCACGTGGCCATTGGCGCCGGCACGCGCTTCGCGCCGGTCGACGTGGGCCTGGCCGCGTTCGAGCTTGCCGGCTTCGCGGTTGGTCAGCGAGCCGTTGGCCACGCCGTTCTGGATGCGTTGCTCCTGATTGATATTGCGTTGCACCTCGGCCTGCATGCGCTGCGATGACAGGCTGGCGGGGTTGCCGCTGATGCCGTTATGCGTGTCGCGCGAGATATCGCGGCTCACATTGTTCTCGGCACGCTGGATCGACGCCTGCTCGCGCGGCGAGACTGAGCCGTTGGCAAGGGCATGCGCTTCCATGCGATCGACCCGCGCGGTCTGCTTTTGCAGGCTGGCCGCCTCGCGCGTGCTCAGGCTGCCGGATTGCAGGCCATTCTCGATACGCTGCTCCTGGTTGACGTTGCGCTGCACATCCTGCGCGACCGCCGCGGTCTGGGCGCTGGCCAGACCGGCGCCGAGCAGGCCGGCGGCAATCATCAGGGTCTTGAGCATCAGGGTTTGGCGGTTCGGCATGGTGTTCTCCTTTTCCTTTCGGGGACGTGGGCGGCAGCGCGGCTCGTGGGCTGGTTGCCCGATTTCTGCTGCCGTTCCGCTCTAATGCGCGGCGGGCGAGACGCGCTGACGCAAGCTTTGTAATCCGTGTAACCGCCCGTTATCCGGCCCCTTCCGCACCATGGCGGGGCGCCGCGGCCGATGGTCCCGACCGGAGGCGGGAGGCGGTCTTGTCACCTGTGGCGCGTGCGCTGCATTGATGCCGGCAATTTCCGCATGGCGGGGATTTTTCTTCGCCCGGCACGGTCTGCATCGCTATAATCCGCGTTTTGATTCGGCTACGACCGCAGGCTAGATCAGCCACCCATGCGGCCCCGACCGATGAATTGGACTCCGGGCAGGGCAGGGGAACGCATCCCGCTCACCGGCAACCGGTTTTTCGCCGCAAGGGCATTTTTGGGATAGGCAGCAGCATGCTGATCTGGTTCGTCATCATCTACTGGGTAATCTCTGTCGGCATCGGCCTGTGGGCCGCGCTGCGCGTACGCAACGCCACCGACTTCGCGGTGGCCGGCCGCAGCCTGCCGTTCTATATCGTCACCGCCACCGTGTTCGCCACGTGGTTCGGCTCGGAGACGGTGCTGGGCATCCCCGCGGTCTTTCTCAAGGAAGGCCTGTCCGGGGTGGTGTCCGATCCCTTCGGTTCTTCGCTCTGCCTGATCCTGGTCGGCTTGTTCTTCGCGCGTCCGCTATACCGGATGAACCTGCTCACCATTGGCGATTACTACCACAACCGCTACGGGCGGCTGGCCGAGGTGCTGACCACGCTGTGCATCGTGATGTCCTACCTGGGCTGGGTCGCCGCGCAGATCAAGGCGCTTGGCCTGGTGTTCTTCACCGTCTCGGACGGCACCCTGTCGCAGGAAACCGGCATGATGATCGGCGCCGCCAGCGTGCTGGTCTACACGCTGTTTGGCGGCATGTGGGCGGTGGCGGTGACCGACTTCCTCCAGATGATCATCATCGTGATCGGCATGTTGTATATCGGCTACGAGGTCAGCGGCCAGGCCGGCGGCGTGGCGGCGGTGGTGTCGCACGCGGCGGCGGCCGGCAAGTTCGAGTTCCTGCCCTCGCTGGACCTGATACAGATCATCGGTTTCGCGGCGGCGCTGTTCACCATGATGCTGGGGTCGATCCCGCAGCAGGACGTGTTCCAGCGCGTGACCTCGTCGCGCACCGAGAAGATTGCCGGACGCGCCTCGGTGCTGGGCGGCGTGCTGTATTTCTGCTTTGCCTTTATCCCGATGTTCCTGGCCTATTCGGCCACCATGATCGATCCGGAGATGGTGCAGAAGTACATCAACACCGATTCGCAACTGATCCTGCCCAAGCTGATCCTGACGCACGCGCCCATGTTCGCCCAGGTGATGTTCTTCGGCGCGCTGTTGTCCGCCATCAAGAGCTGCGCTTCGGCGACGCTGCTGGCGCCGTCCGTTACCTTCGCCGAGAACATCCTGCGGCCGTATTTCCGCCATCTCGACGACCGCCGTTTCCTGCGCGTGATGCAGGCGGTGGTGCTGGTGTTCGCGGTGCTGGTGACGCTGTTCGCGCTGAACTCGCATCTTTCCATCTTCCATATGGTGGAGAATGCCTACAAAGTCACATTGGTATCGTCGTTCGTGCCACTGGCCTTCGGCATGTTCTGGAAACCGGCCACCCGCCAGGGCGGGCTGGCCGCCATCCTCCTGGGCCTGACTTCCTGGCTGTGCTGCGAGATCGCCTTCGCCGACGCGGCGGTGCCGCCGCAGATGGTCGGTTTGCTGTTCTCCATCGGCGGCATGGTCTTCGGTTCGCTGCTGCCGCAGTGGATCGGCGACCATCCGCGCGTCGAGGAAGTGCATCTGGCCTGACCGATGCGGCGCCGCGCGTGGTGCGCGTGCCTCTGGCGGCATTTCTGGCCCTTTTTCAGCCGGCCCGCTGTTCTCAGAACGGTTTATAATTCAAGGCTTTGCACCGCAAGGTGGCGCACGGGAGCGGCAACTTCCCCGTCGGCGCGACTGCGCGGTCCCCCCATTTTCCGTTCCAGAATCCTCGCGGAGTGCCACTTATGCCGATCTATGCCTATCGTTGCGACGCCTGCGGCCACGGGCGCGATGTGCTGCAGAAAATGAGCGATGCGCCGCTCACTGACTGCACATCCTGCGGCGCAACGGGCACGTTCAAGAAACAACTGACCGCCGCGGGCTTCCAGCTCAAGGGTTCGGGCTGGTACGTCACCGACTTCCGTGGCGGCAGCGGCGGCACCGCCGCGGCTCCCGCCGGTGCTGCCCCGGCCGCCGCCGCCGGCGCGGCCGATAGCGGCAGCGCTGCCGCGGCTGCGCCTTCCTCCGGCGACGCGTCCGGCTCCGCCAGCACGGCCACCGCAAGCGCCGCCGGCGGTTGCGGCAGCGCCTGCGCTTGCCATTGAAGGCAGAACGCGCCGTGGCAGCGAAGAAAACGTCCGCCCTCAAGACCTGGTTCCTGACCGGGCTGCTGGTGCTGGTGCCGCTGGGCATCACGCTCTGGGTGCTGAATCTCGTCATCGGCACCATGGACCAGAGCCTGGCGCTGCTGCCGGAAGCCTGGCAGCCCGACAAGCTGTTCGGCCGGCGCATCCTGGGCCTGGGCGCGATCCTGACGGTCGTGTTCATCCTGCTGGTGGGGCTGCTGGCCCACAACTTCATCGGCCAGCGGCTGGTGCGCTGGTGGGAAGCGCTGTTGCGCCATATCCCGGTGGTGGGGCCGATCTACACCAGCGTCAAGCAGGTATCCGACACGCTGCTGTCCTCGTCCGGCAATGCCTTTCGCAAGGCCTTGCTGGTGCAGTATCCGCGTGAAGGCTCGTGGACCATCGCCTTCCTGACCGGGCGGCCCGGCGGCGATGTGCAGAATCACCTGCAGGGCGAATATGTCAGCGTCTACGTGCCGACCACGCCCAATCCGACCTCGGGCTTCTTCCTGATGATGCCCAAGGCCGATACCATCGAACTCGACATGACCGTCGACGCCGCGCTGAAGTACATCGTCTCGATGGGCGTGGTGGCGCCGACCGAGCTGCCGCGCAAGAGCGGCCCGGTGCGCGCTGGCGAGGCGGATGCCGAAGCCCTCGCCGAGTCCGCCGACTCTTCGCATTCAAATTGATCGCCGGCCGCATCGGCGGCCGCGTTATTCCTGGAATTCTCCTATGTCCATGCGTACTCACTACTGCGGTCTCGTGACCGAACAACTGACGGGCCAGGAAGTGGCCCTGACCGGCTGGGTGCAGCGCCGCCGCGATCACGGCGGCGTGATCTTCATTGACCTGCGCGACCGCGAAGGCCTTGTGCAGGTGGTATGCGATCCCGATCGCCCAGAGATGTTCAAGGCCGCCGAAGAGATTCGCAACGAGTTCTGCATCCGCGTCACCGGCAAGGTCCGTGCACGTCCGGAAGGCACCGAGAACGCCAACCTGACCTCCGGCAAGATTGAGGTGCTGTGCCATGAGCTGACCGTGCTCAACCCGTCGGTCACGCCCCCGTTCCAGCTCGACGACGACAACCTGTCCGAGACCACCCGCCTGACCCACCGCGTGCTCGACCTGCGCCGCCCGCAGATGCAGTACAACCTGCGCCTGCGCTACAAGGTGGCCATGGAAGTGCGCAAGTACCTGGACGCGCAAGGCTTTATCGACATCGAGACGCCGATGCTGGGCAAGAGCACGCCCGAAGGCGCGCGCGACTACCTGGTGCCCTCGCGGACCAACCCGGGCCACTTCTTCGCGCTGCCGCAGTCGCCGCAGATCTTCAAGCAGATGCTGATGGTGTCGGGCTTCGACCGCTACTACCAGATCACCAAGTGCTTCCGCGACGAGGACCTGCGTGCCGACCGCCAGCCCGAGTTCACGCAGATCGACTGCGAGACCTCGTTCCTGAACGAGCAGGAGATCCGCGACCTGTTCGAGGACATGATGCGCACGGTGTTCAAGAACGCCATCGACGTCGACCTGGACGCCAGCTTCCCGGTGATGGAATTCCGCGAGGCCATGGCCCGTTTCGGTTCGGACAAGCCTGACCTGCGCGTCAAGCTCGAATTCACCGAACTGACCGACGCCATGAAGGACGTCGATTTCAAGGTGTTCTCCGGCCCCGCCAACAGCGAGAACGGCCGCGTGGTCGGCCTGTGCGTGCCGGGCGGCGCCGCCATCTCGCGCAGCGAGATCGATGCTTACACCCAGTTCGTCGCCATCTACGGCGCCAAGGGCCTGGCCTGGATCAAGGTCAACGAAGTGGCCAAGGGCCGCGACGGCCTGCAATCGCCGATCGTCAAGAACCTGCATGACGCGGCCATCGCCGAGATCCTGAAGCGCACCGGCGCCAAGGATGGCGACATCATCTTCTTCGGCGCCGACAAGGCCAAGGTCGTCAACGACGCCATCGGCGGCCTGCGCCTGAAGATCGGCCACTCCGAGTTCGGCAAGACCCACGGCCTGTTCGAGGACGTGTGGAAGCCGCTGTGGGTGATCGACTTCCCGATGTTCGAGTACGACGAGGAAGACGCCCGCTGGGTCGCCATGCACCACCCGTTCACCAGCCCCAAGGACGAGCACCTGCAATACCTGGAAACCGATCCGGGCAAATGCATCGCCAAGGCCTATGACATGGTCCTGAACGGCTGGGAAATGGGCGGTGGCTCGGTGCGGATCTTCCGCGAGGACGTGCAGAGCAAGGTGTTCCGCGCCCTGAAGATCGGCGAGGAAGAAGCACGCGCCAAGTTCGGCTACCTGCTGGACGCGCTGCAATACGGCGCGCCCCCGCACGGCGGCCTGGCCTTCGGCCTGGACCGCATCGTCACCATGATGGCCGGCGCCGATTCGATCCGCGACGTGATCGCCTTCCCCAAGACCCAGCGCGCCCAAGACTTGCTGACGCAAGCGCCGAGCGCGGTCGACGAGAAGCAGCTGCGCGAGCTGCATATCCGCTTGCGTGCCGCGGAGCCGAAGACGGCCTGAGCCGGGGTTTCGACTGCCTGAGGAAGGGCCGCGCGCAAGCGCGGCCCTTCTTGTTTTTCCGGGCGTATCAGATGCTCGTCGCGGTCGCGGGCAAGCTGGCCTCTCGCGCTCGCCCTGCCAGCATCACGCAAATCAGCGATAGTGCCGCAAATCCCGCATAGAAGACCGCCATCGGCCACCACTGCGGAAAGAACCTGTCCGCCAGCAGTGTCGCCAGCAGCGGAGTCAGGCCGCCGGCGAAGGCGCCGCACACCTGGTACGACAGCGAGATGGCGGTGTAGCGGATGCGCGCGGCGAACATGCCGGTGACAAAGCCGGCAATGACGGCGTAGTAGCCCGATTCACACAACGTGGCGATGGCGATGCCCAGGAACACCGTGTGCGGCTGGCCAGTGCGAACCAGGGGCAGCATGACGAACGGCACGGCGATGGCGCATGCCGCAACGACGGCCAGCACGCGCCGGGTGCCGAAGCGGTCGGCCAGATGCGCCGCGCCCAGTTGCACGAAGAACTGCAGCACCGCCACCCAGAACATGCAGTCGAGAATCATCTCCCGGTCCAGCGCAAGGTACTGCGTGGCATAAGAGATCATGAAGATGTTGCTGAAGTAGACCCCGGCGATGCCGTACACGTTGGCGCCGATCGCCAGCACGATCAGCGGCCACGCGCGTAGCGCTTCGGCCAGCGGCTGGCTGGCCACGTCGCCGGTGGCCTGCATCGCCTCGAATTCCGGCGATTCGTTGACCGACAGCCGGATCGCGAAGCCAACCGCCAGCAGCACCGCGCTGGCCAGGAAGGGCAGGCGCCAGCCCCATTGCATGAGGGCGTCGTGATCGAGCCGGCTGATGGCGCTGAAGGCCAGCATCGACAGGATCAGCCCGCCCGCGCTGCCAAGTTGCGCGAACGAGGCGAAGAAGGTGCGCCGGCCGGCCGGCGCGTGCTCGCCTGCCAGCAACACCGCGCCGCCCCACTCGCCGCCGACCGCGATGCCCTGCAGTACGCGCAACGCCACCAGCGCCACGGGCGCGATCCATCCGGCCTGCGCATAGGTCGGCAGGCAGCCGATCAGTACCGTGGCGATGGCCATCAAGGACAGCGTGCCCATGAGCGCGCGCTTGCGCCCAAGGCGATCGCCGATGCGCCCGAACAGAACGCCACCAACGGGCCGCGCCAGAAAGCCGATGGCGAACGAGCCGAACGAGGCCAGCAGGCTCAGCAGGCGGCTCTCGCCGGGAAAGAACAGCGGTCCGAAAACCAGCGCCGCGGCCGTGGCGTAACTGTAGAAATCGTACCACTCGATGGTGGTGCCGACGAACGATGCCAGGGCCGCGCGGCGCGGTTGGGGGGCAGGCTGCTTGGTCTGCATGGTGGGTCTCCTGTTTATGGCTTTGGCGAAGGCATCAGGCGTCGCGGTATTCGACGCCGGGCACCACGCACAGCAGTTCGAACGCCAGATTGGCCCCGAGCAGCGCCGTGGTGCCAAACGGGTCATAGGGCGGCGATACCTCGACCAGGTCGGCGCCGACGATATCCAGCCCGCGCGCGCCACGCACGATCTCCAACGCCTGTGGCACCGTCAGTCCGCCAATCTCCGGCGTGCCGGTGCCGGGAGCGTAGGCAGGGTCGATGCCGTCGATATCGAAAGTGATGTAGACCGGGCCGCCCCGCAGGCGCGCGCCGACTTCCTCCATCAGCGGTGCCAGCGAGCGGTGCCAGCATGCTTCGGCAGTAACCACCTGAAATCCCTGCTGGCGGCACCAGTCGAAATCCTCGGCGGCATAGCCGGTGCCGCGCAGGCCGATCTGCACCACACGGCCGCAATCGAGCAGCCCTTCCTCCACCGCGCGGCGGAACGGCGTGCCGTGCGCGATCTTCTCGCCGAACATGGTGTCGTTCACATCGGCATGCGCATCGACATGGATCAGTCCGACGCGGCCATACCTGGCGTGCATGGCGCGCAGGATCGGCAGCGTGACGGTGTGGTCGCCGCCCAGCCCGACCGGGCGGCACCCCGTGGCGATGATGTCGCGGTACGCCGCCTCGATGCGCGCGATGGAATCGTGCAGGTTGTATGGATTGGTCGCCACGTCGCCGATATCGGCCACGCGCAGCGAATCGAACGGGGCGGCGCGCGTGGCCATGTTGTAGGGGCGCAGCAGCACGGATTCGGCCCGGATCTGGCGGGGCCCCAGCCGCGCGCCGTTGCGGTTGGACGTGCCCAGGTCGAACGGCACGCCGACAAAGCAGGCATCCAGCCCGGCGGTGCTGCCGGCGGCGGGCAGCCGCATCATGGTGGCGATGCCGCCAAAGCGCGGCATGGCGTTGCCGGACATCGGCTGGAAGGGTTCGGCAGCGCCGGCCGGGTTGCGTAGCAGCTTTGCATTCATGGCGATCGATTCATCATGCCGCGCCCGGTGGCATGTCATGGTGGAGGGATCTGAATTCTTGCTGATTGTTTTGACGCGTAGAATGCGAAACTTCTGAACCAAACATTGATCCGGATCGATGTACCAACCATGCTGGGACAACCCTCCGATCTTGACCTGCGCCTGATCCGCGTTTTCCTGGCGGTAGTGGACGCCAACGGCATCACACCCGCGCAGGCGACGCTCAACGTCAGCCAGTCCACCATCAGCACGCAGCTTTCAACGCTGGAAACACGGCTGGGCTACCGGCTGTGTGAACGCGGGCGCAGCGGTTTCCGGCTGACTCCGCGCGGCCGGCAATTCGTCGAATCCGGGCGCAAGCTGCTGACGGCGCTGGATGTCTTTGGCGCAGAAGCGCGCAAGGTGGGGCGCACGCTGGTGGGCACGCTCAACCTGGGCTTGATCGGGCATACGCCGGTGAGCGCCAATGCGCGCATCAGCCAGGCAATCGAGTGCTTCCGCCAACGCGACGAATCCGTGCACTTCTCGGTGTCGGTGCGTTCGCCGGGGGAACTGGAAGGATTGCTGCTGGACGGCAAGATCCACATGGGTATCGGCTACTTCTGGCATCGCGTGCCCGCGCTGGACTACACCACCATCTTTCACGAGACCCAGCTTGCCTATGCCGGACGCGGCCATCCGCTTTTTGCCGAGGCCGGGCGCATCGACCCGGCGGTCACGCTCGGCCATGCGTGGGCCTGGCGCAGCTATCCGCTGCCGGAGGCCGCGGGCTCGCCGGCAGACCGGCTGGTGACGGCGATGGCGGACAACATGGAGGCAGTGGCGATGCTGGTGCTGTCCGGCCGGCACCTGGGCTATTTGCCGGCACATTTCGCGGCCCCCTACGTGCTGCAGGGCCAGTTGGCCCCGCTCGCGCCGGACGCGATGCGCTATGAGGTACCGTTCGACATGGTGGTGCGCCGCAAGCCGCACGGGAGCGATTTGCTGGACGCCTTCATCGCCGACATGAAGGCGGCGCACGCCTGACGCGCGGCTGCTCCTGTGGGGTCTGGTGATCCTCTTCCGCGCGCGCCGGCCATTCGGCACCCCGTGCCTGGTTTCCAATTGTTACATCGCGGAACGAAGCCCCCTCCTGTCCAGTCTTCTCCCTTTATAGCGCCAAGCCGCAAGCCCATTTCGAAGGCGCACCGGCCGCGCGGGAGGAATTTGCCGTGCACCTGGATGTAGAACTGATTCGCCAGTTTTTGCTGGCCCATGCCGAGACCATCGTCACCTGGCTTGTCGCCGGGCTGGCGATGATGCTGCTGGCGCGTTTCGAATTGCGGCGCGCGGTGCGCCGCTCGGCGGTGGCCATGTCGGAGTCCGTGGCGACCACGGTGGCGGCCTGCGTGCCGGATATCGCGCATGCGGCGCAGACCGGCGGCGGTGCCGTGCCAATGCCGGAACCGGTGGAGATGCAGCGCGCCGAAGCCCTGCGCCGGGTGGCGCTGGATACGGTGGGAACGGTCATGGCGCGCGGACGCTGGCTGGAAGACCTGGGCAACCTGCGCCTGGCCGACGACGCCCTGGTTCAGGGCAGCCGCGCCGGCGGCGCGGATCCGCTGCTTGTCGTAGCGCCCCAGCCGGTGGTACAGGCTTACCTGCTGGCGCAGCGTACCTTCGACGAGCACGCGGCGCACCTGCGCGACGAGCGCCGCGAGGCACTACGCCTGCAGGACGGATTACAGGCGCTGGCGGCGGAGGCCACCCATATCGAGCAGGAAACCGGCAGCATCGTGATGCGCTTCGAGCAGGTCAACGCGCAAGCGGCCCAGGGCGTGGACGCGGGCGACTACCAGCGCTTCCTGATCCAGAAGTACAACGCGCTCGGCGTGCGCGAAAAGGAGATAGCGCAGGAACGCTTGCAATTGCAGGCGCAACTGCGGGAATGCGCCGAACGCCTTGCCGCGCATGCGCACGCGGCTTCGCGCGAGTACACCCAGGCGCTCACGCCGCTGATGCAGCAACTACGCGCCGCATGGGGCCACGGCGACTCTCCCGGCGTCTTCGAGACCTGGCTGCGCGAGGCGCCGGTCCAGTCCAGCGTCCACGCTGCTTGAGTGTCGTCCGGGCGCCGGAAGCCACGGGAAGCGTTGCCAGGTTCCAGCCGCGCCTGATCCGTCCCCTCCCATCATGCATCCAGCCCGTGAGACCGTTCCGGCGACCATGTTTCCCATGGCGGCCGGGTGCATCTGCGGTAAGCTTGGGGACGCCGTTTGTCTTATCCCCATGTCCTACAAAATCCCTGAATCCGTCCTGGTCGTGGTCCACACGCCGGACCTGCAAGTGCTGTTGATCGAGCGCGCCGACCGGCCGGGTTACTGGCAGTCCGTCACCGGCAGCCTGGACGCGCCCGACGAGCCGCTGGCCGTGACGGCCGCCCGCGAAGTGGCGGAGGAAACCGGCATCATCGCCGCCGAGCATCAACTGGACGACTGGCAGCACACCATCGACTACGAGATCTATCCCCAGTGGCGCCACCGTTACGCCGCCGGCGTGACGCGCAACACCGAGCACTGGTTCGGCCTGCGCGTGGCGCAGCCGGTGCCGGTGACGCTGGCACCACGCGAGCACCTGCAATATCAGTGGCTGCCGTGGCGCGAGGCCGCCGCGCTCTGCTTCTCGAGCAGCAA
This sequence comes from Cupriavidus sp. 05N39, assembly GCF_056397325.1. Classification (NCBI taxonomy): domain Bacteria; kingdom Pseudomonadati; phylum Pseudomonadota; class Betaproteobacteria; order Burkholderiales; family Burkholderiaceae; genus Cupriavidus; species Cupriavidus sp. 05N39. Next base: position 83,921 of record NZ_JBFTNE010000011.1, on the reverse strand, counting down.
TGCGGAGGCGGTGCTGCAACTGGGCTGGCGCGTGCAGGGACAGCGCGCGGCCTGTGGAGCGGCCTCATGAGACTGCGCGTCGTTACCTACAACATTCACAAGGGCGTGACCGGCATCAAGGGCAAGTCGCGCATCCATAACGTGCGCGACGGCCTGCATGTGGTCAATGCCGACATCGTCTTCCTGCAGGAAGTGCAGGACCGCAATGACCGCCTGGTGGCGGCCGCCTTGTTCGACCCGGACTATACGCAGCTCAACTACCTGGCCACCGATGCCTACCCGCACTCGGTGTATGGGCGCAATGCGGTGTACGACCACGGGCACCACGGCAATGCCATCCTGTCGCGCCATCCGATCCTGATGTCGGAAAACCTCGACATCTCCGACCATCGCTTCGAGCAGCRCGGCCTGCTGCATGCGGTGGCGGATATGAACGGCGTCGAGGCCCATCTGATCTGCGTGCATTTCGGGCTGTTCGCCCGCAGCCGCGCGCGCCAGGCGGAGGCGCTGGTCAAGCGCGTGTGCGACGTGGTGCCGGCCGAAGCGCCGCTGGTGATCGCCGGCGATTTCAACGACTGGAACCACCGCCTCGACAACCTGATCTGCACCACGCTGGGGGCGACGGAAGTTTCCCATGCGGGCGGTGCACGGCTGCACACTTTTCCCAGCCACATGCCTTGGTGGCAACTCGACCGCATCTATGTGCGCGGATTCGAGATCGAGCACGCCAGCGCGCTGACCGGCCGCGAATGGGCCCAGCGCTCTGACCACGTGCCGTTGATGGCCGAGCTTGCCCGCATTTCCGTCCCGGAGCGGCCGGTTGCCCACAAGGCCAAGGCCGGCATCTCTTCGTGAAGCCCCGCGCCGGCGCGCGGGTTGTCTTCAGGCCCCCATTTTTTCCAGCATGATTTCGATGAAGCGCGCCTGCTTGGGCAAAGGCCGCGGGTCGCGCGGATAAAGCAGGTGCACAGGCCTCGGCGCTGGCGTGGCGTCTTCCAGAAGCGGTACCAGCAGGCCTGCGGCGATGTCGGCCGCCAGCAGTACTTCAGGCTGCATGACGATGCCGCAGCCGGACAGCGCGGCGCGCCGCAACGCCTGGCCGTTATTGGCAGCGAGCGGCGCCGCCGCCATCCGCCCGGGACCGCCCTCGAATGCCGGCCAGCCCATGCCTTGTGGCCACAACAGGTGGTTCAGGCAGCGATGTCCGGCCAGGTCTGACAGGGAACGGGGATGGCCCGCCTGCGCCAGGTAGGCCGGCGCCGCGCAGATCGCCATGCGGTAGGGCCGCAAGGGGCGCGCGACCAGGTGGTCCGAACTGGCCAGCGCGCCGATGCGGACAGCAGCATCGAAACCGTCGGCAATCAGGTCGGTAAAGGCGTCGTCAAGCACCAGTTCCACCGTGACTTCCGGATAGTTCAGGAGGAACGCCGATACTGCCTCGGCGACCGCCGTCTCTCCCAGCGTCACCGGGGCGGTGACGCGCAAGCGCCCGCGCGGCTGGCTGTGCAGGCGTTCCGCAACGGTTTCCGCGTTGCGCACACGCTCCAGTATCAGCCGGCATTCCTCCAGGAACAGGCGCCCGGCTTCGGTCAGGCTCTGGCGCCGCGTGCTGCGTTGCAGCAGGCGCACGCCCAGATGGCGTTCGAGCTGGCCCACATGCTTGCCCACCATCACCGCCGACAGGCCCAGCGCATCGGCGCAGGCACTGAAGCTGCCGGCTTCGGCGGCGGCGGCGAAGACTTCCATGCTGCGTAGCTTGTCCACGGATTACTAATTAAAAGTTAGGTATCCGCAAAATCGTATCCCATTTATCCGTGCCTGGCCCACTTTCATAATCGGTTTTTGAAGCGGAGGGAAGGAATCCCCCGCACCATTGGCCTAATGGACGAACGGAGAGTGGGATGAAAATTATCGTGATCGGGGCCAGCGGCACCCTTGGCCAGGCGGTGGTCCAGAACCTGTCGGCGCGCCATGAAGTGGTGCGCGTCGGCAAGTCGGGTGGCGATCATCGGGTCGACCTGACGCAGCCCGGGTCGGTGCAGGCCTTGTTCGAATCGACCGGCCGGGTGGATGCCATCGTCGCCACCACCGGGAGCCTGTTTTTTGGCCCGCTCGCGCAGATGCGCGCCGAGGATTTCGCGATCGGGCTGCAAGACAAGTTGCTCGGGCAGGTGCGCCTGGCGCTGGTTGGCCAGCACTTCCTGAACGATGGCGGCTCGATCACGCTCACCAGCGGGATCGTCGGCAGCGAGCCGATCCGCATGGGCGCCAATGCCGGCAGCGTCAATGCCGCGCTGGAAGGGTTCGTGCGCAGCGCGGCGCCTGAACTGGAGCGTGGCCTGCGCATCAACGTGGTCAGCCCGACCGTGGTGCAGGAGTCATGGTCCGCCTATGGCGATGTCTTCCCCGGTTTCGAGGCGGTGCCGGCGGCGCGTGTCGCATTGGCCTACCAGCGCAGCATCGAGGGGCCGCGCAGCGGCCACGTCTATCGCGTCTGGTGAGGCTGCGCCAGGGTGGCGGCCAGGGCTGGCGTGAGTTCGAGCGCGCCATCCTGGATCAGTTGGCAGATGGCATCGAGGTCGGACAGGTCCAGCACGGGCAGGGCGGTGAGCATGGCCACCGCCTCCGGTTTGTCGCTGGCTATGGCCACAATGCTCCGCACCTGCGGCCATAGCGACGGCCTGCCAAGGTCCGGCCGGAACACTTCCAGCTTGGGGAAATCGCTGTGCTTGTAGCCTTCCACCAGCACCAGGTCGGTGCCGGCTGGCAGCACGGCAAGCGCGTCGGCCAGTTCGGGCGAGGCTTCGGACTCGGGGTAGTGGCGCATCAGCGTCAGGTGGCGCGCGCCCACCAGCACGACATTGGCGCATCCGGCCTGGCGCATGCGCCAGGAATCCTTGCCAGGGGTGTCGGGGTCGAAGCCGTGGTGGGTGTGCTTGACGCCGGCCACGCGCAGCCCGGCTGCGACGAAACGCGGGATCAACTGATCCAGCAGCGTGGTCTTGCCGCTGCCGGACGAACCGGAGATGCCGAAAACCTTCACGATGTCGGGGCGGTGAGGGGATAAAGCGCCGACGATAGCAGAGAACGGCCGGAAAGGCCGGAACAGTGCGCCGTGCGCGCCGCCTTTGGCGCGCACGGGACATCGGCGTGCCTGATAATGTGCCCCATGTCCCCGATTCCGATCCCACGCCAGCCGTACGCGCTGCCCTGCGGCATTGCCGCCTCGCGCGACGATGCCGATGCGCCGGCGCCCCCGCGCGCGCCGCGGCGCGCCGGTCCGCTGCGTTCCGAGTGGCGCCGCGGCAAGCCCTTGGGCGGCAACGCCGTCCGCCTGCTGCGTGGCGGCCAGGAGTTTTTCCCCGCCCTGATTGCCGCTATCGACCAGGCTGTGTTCTCGGTTTCGCTGGAAACCTATATCTATGCCGATGACGAGGTTGGCACGGCAGTGAGCGATGCCCTGATCCGCGCTGCCGGGCGTGGCGTGATCGTGCGCCTGGTCGTGGATGGCTTCGGCGCCGGCGACATGCCGGCCGGGCTCGCCGCGCGCTTGCGCGATGGCGGCGTGTGCCTGAAGATCTTCCGCCCCGTGCGCCGCTTCAGCCTGGCGCGGCGCAACCTGCGCCGGCTGCACCGGAAGCTGGCGGTGATCGACCAGCAGATCGGCTTCGTTGGCGGCATCAATATCATCGACGACCACAACCACGGGCCTTTCGAGAGCGCGGGGCTGGGCCCGCGCTATGACTTCGCCGTGGCGGTGCGGGGCCCGCTGGTCAACCAGATCGCGCTGACCGCCGAACGCCTGTGGTGGCAGCTTTCGCTGCGCGGCGAAATGCGCACCGTCGGCCTGGCCGGCGTGGCGGCCGAGTTCCCGCTGATCACCGACCTGCCGCTGCCGCGCCAGGACCTCGCCGGCGGCATGCGCGCCGCGCTGCTCTTGCGCGACAACCTGCGCAACCGCCGCGCCATCGAGCGCCAGTACCTGCAGGCGCTGGGCGGCGCGCGGCGGGAGGTCATCATCGCCAATGCGTACTTCCTGCCCGGGCACAAGATGCGCCGCGCCTTGCTGGCCTGCCGCAAGCGCGGCGTGCGCGTGCGGCTGCTGCTGCAGGGCATGGTCGAGTACCGCCTGCAGCACTATGCGACGCACGCGCTGTATGCGACCTTGCTCGGCGCTGGCGTGGAGATCCACGAATACGGCGAGAGTTTCCTGCACGCCAAGGTGGCTGTGATCGACGATGCCTGGGCCACGGTGGGATCCAGCAACCTGGACCCGTTCAGCCTGCTGCTGGCGCGCGAGGCCAACGTGGTGGTCTCCGACGGCGCGTTTTGCGCCGAACTGCGCCAGGAACTGGAGCTTGCCATTGCCTCGCGCAGCGTCGAGGTCAAGGCCGCCACCCATGCGCGGCGCTCGGCGTTGCGCCGCATGGGAAGCTGGGCCGCGTATATGGTGCTGCGCGTCGGCGTGATCATCGCGGGCGTGACAGGGCGCTACTGATCGCGGGACAATGCGCCGGGCCGCGCGGGCATGTTGCTTTGCGGCACGGGGGCGGGAAATATCGCTGCCTCGCTGCGCCGTGGCATGTTGCAGCGCAAGAGGCGCGGCCGCTGCGTTTAGAAACCCCGATCTAATTAAAAGCTTGCTGCCGGCGAGCGCCATCACAATAATCTGAACGATCGTTCTTTTTTGCCTTAGACTGCGTGCATTCGCGTCTGCCGGGCGGTGATAACAGGCAGCCAGGCAGCGAAAAAAGCACTACGTCAGGGTCAAACGCTGCGCGATCAGGATCGCGCAGCGAAGAACGGAGAAATAATCATGCGACACCAGTCAGCTCGTCTCGAATCCGGCACTTCCGCGTCTCCCGCGCCCATGCGCAAGGGGGAAATGACGCGCGTGGCGATTCTGGATGCCGCGCTGGAGCTGTCGTCCCGCGACGGGCTCGAAGGCTTGACCATCGGCTTGTTGGCGGAACGCATGCAGATGAGCAAAAGCGGCGTGTTCGCGCATTTCGGTTCGCGCGAGGACCTGCAGGTGGAAGTGGTGCGCGAGTATCACCGCCGTTTCGAGCAAGAGGTCTTCTACCCCTCGCTGCACGAACCGCGAGGCTTGCCGCGCTTGCAGTCCATGGTGCGCCGCTGGATGGAAAAGCGCATCCAGGAAGTGACCACGGGATGCATCTACATCAGCGGGGCGGTGGAGTACGACGACCGCGCGGAAAGCCCGGTGCGTGACGAGCTCGTCAAGAGCGTCACCATCTGGCGCGCCGCGCTCACGCGTGCCATCGACCAGGCCAAGGAACAGGGGCACCTGCGCGCGGACTGCGATCCGCGCCTGATGYTGTTTGAAATGTACAGCCTTGAACTAGGCTTGCATCACGACGCCCGTTTCCTGCGGCTGCCCGCCAGTGCGGAGCTTGCCATGGTCGCACTCAACAAGTTGATTCAGTCTTACCGTACCTGACGCCGCCGCGGCGTCCCGTGCCGGATCGTGCACGGGCGGCGTAGCGGCTTTGCAAACCTCCAAGGAGTCTTTGATGGGCCAGTACACCGCACCGTTGCGCGACATGCAGTTCGTGCTCCATGAATTGCTCGGCGTGGAAGCCGAACTCAAGGCGCTGCCGAAGCACGCAGACATCGACGCGGACACCATCAACCAGGTGCTCGAGGAAGCCGGCAAGTTCTGCTCCGAAGTGGTGTTCCCGCTCAACCAGAGCGGCGACCGCGAAGGCTGCACCTACGTCGGCGACGGCGTGGTGACCGCGCCCAAGGGCTTCAAGGAAGCCTACCAGCAGTACGTGGAAGCCGGCTGGCCGGCGCTGGGCTGCGACCCGGAATACGGCGGCCAGGGCCTGCCCATCCTGGTCAACAACGCGCTGTACGAGATGCTGAACTCGGCCAACCAGGCGTGGACCATGTACCCCGGTCTGTCGCACGGCGCGTATGAGGCGCTGCACGCGCACGGCACGCCCGAGCTGCAGAAGGTCTACCTGCCCAAATTGGTCTCCGGCGAATGGACCGGCACCATGTGCCTGACCGAGCCGCATTGCGGCACCGACCTGGGCATCCTGCGCAGCAAGGCCGAGCCGCAAGGCGACGGTTCCTACAGCATCAGCGGCACCAAGATCTTCATCTCGGCCGGCGAGCACGATCTCTCCGCCAATATCATCCACCTGGTGCTGGCGCGCCTGCCGGACGCGCCGCAGGGCACCAAGGGCATCTCGCTGTTCGTGGTGCCGAAGTTCATCCCCGACGCCAATGGCAACCCGGGCGAGCGCAACGGCATCCAGTGCGGTTCGATCGAGCACAAGATGGGCATCCACGGCAACGCCACCTGCGTGATGAACCTGGATGGCGCGCGCGGCTGGATGGTGGGCGAGCCCAATAAGGGTCTGAACGCCATGTTCGTGATGATGAACGCCGCCCGCCTGGGCGTTGGCATGCAGGGCCTGGGCCTGACCGAAGTGGCCTACCAGAACTCGCTGGCCTACGCCAAGGACCGCCTGCAGATGCGCGCGCTGACCGGTCCCAAGGCACCGGACAAGCCGGCCGACCCGATCATCGTGCACCCCGACGTGCGCCGCATGCTGCTGACGCAGAAGGCCTTCGCCGAAGGCGGCCGCGCGTTCAGCTACTGGACCGCGCTGCAGATCGACCGCGAACTGTCGCATCCGGACGAATCCGTGCGCAAGGAGGCTGGTGATCTCGTCGCATTGCTGACGCCGGTGATCAAGGCCTTCCTGACCGACAATGCGTTCACCGCCACCAATGAGGGCATGCAGGTGTTCGGCGGCCACGGCTATATTGCCGAGTGGGGCATGGAGCAGCATGTGCGCGACGCGCGCATCAACATGATCTACGAGGGCACCAACACCATCCAGGCGCTGGACCTGCTGGGCCGCAAGATCCTGGGCGACATGGGCGCCAAGATGAAGGCCTTCGGCAAGATCGTGCAAGCGTTCGTCGAGGAAGAAGGCACCAACGAAGCCATGCAGGAGTTCGTCAACCCGCTGGCGGACCTGGGCGACAAGGTGCAGAAGCTCACCATGGAAATCGGCATGAAGGCCATGGCCAACCCCGACGAAGTCGGCGCCGCCGCGGTGCCTTACCTGCGCGTGGTGGGTCACCTGGTGTTCTCGTACTTCTGGGCCCGCATGGCCAAGATCGCGCTGGAGAAGGAAGCCAGCGGCGACAAGTTCTACACCAGCAAGCTGGCTACCGCGCGCTTCTACTTTGCCAGGCTGCTGCCGGAGACCGCGTCGCAGATCCGCATGGCGCGTGCCGGTTCGGCGACGCTGATGGCGCTGGACGCGGATTTGTTCTGACTGGCCGTCTTGATTTAACACGGTTGTATTAGCGCACCAGCGGCAACAGCAAAGCCAGCGCGGCGCGCCGCCAACCCACCTCATCTCAACGCTCACTTTCCTAGGAGCGCGCATGTCCAATTTCATCGTCAAGAAGGTCGCCGTGCTGGGTGCCGGCGTCATGGGGGCGCAGATCGCCGCCCATCTCGTCAATGCCCGCGTGCCTGTGGTGCTGTTCGACCTKCCCGCCAAGGAAGGCCCCAAGAACGGCATCTCGCTGCGCGCCATCGAGAACCTGAAGAAACTCTCGCCGGCGCCGCTCGGCATCAAGGACGAAGCCGGCCTGATCCAGGCCGCCAACTACGAAGACGACCTCGCGCTGCTCAAGGAATGCGACGTGGTGATCGAGGCGATCGCCGAGCGCATGGACTGGAAGCACGACCTGTACAAGAAGGTCGCGCCACACCTGGCCTCGCACACCATCTTCGCCACCAATACCTCGGGCCTGTCGATCACCGCGCTGTCCGACGGCTTCGACGCGGACCTGAAATCGCGCTTCTGCGGCGTGCACTTCTTCAACCCGCCGCGCTACATGCACCTGGTGGAGCTGATCCCGACCGCCACCACGCAGCCCGCGATCCTGGACCGCCTGGAAACCTTCCTGACCTCCACGCTCGGCAAGGGCGTGGTGCGCGCCAAGGACACCCCCAACTTCATCGCCAACCGCGTTGGCATCTTCTCGATCCTGGCGGTGTTCGCCGAGGCCGAGAAATACGGCATCCCGTTCGATGTGGTCGACGACCTGACCGGCTCCAAGCTGGGCCGCGCCAAGTCCGCCACCTTCCGCACCGCCGACGTGGTGGGCCTGGACACCATGGCCCACGTGATCAAGACCATGCAGGACACCCTGCTGGACGATCCGTTCGCGCCGGTGTACAAGACGCCCGCCGTGCTCAAGGGCCTGGTGGATGCGGGCGCATTGGGCCAGAAGACCGGCGCCGGCTTCTACAAGAAGGAAGGCAAGGCCATCAAGGTGCTGGACCCCAAGACCGGCCAGTACGTCGACTCGGGCAAGAAGGCCGACGAGATCATCGTGCGCATGCTGAAGAAGGAACCGGCCGAGCGCATCAAGCTGCTGCGCGAATCCACCAACCCGCAGGCGCAGTTCCTGTGGGCCGTGTTCCGCGACGTGTTCCACTATATCGGCGTCTACCTCGAGCAGATCGCCGGCTCCGCCGCCGATATCGACCTGGCGATCCGCTGGGGCTTCGGCTGGAATTCGGGCCCCTTCGAGGACTGGCAGTCGGCTGGCTGGAAGCAGGTTGCCGGGTGGGTGAAGGAAGACATCGACGCGGGCAAGGGCTTGTCCAGCGCAGCGYTGCCGTCGTGGGTGTTCGAAGGCCCCGTCGCTGACAACCAGGGCGTGCACGGCGCGCAGGGTTCGTGGTCTCCCGCCGCGCAGGCCTTCGTGCAGCGCAACGCGCTGCCGGTCTACGAGCGCCAGGTGTTCCGCGCCGCGGTCAAGGGCACGGCTGCCGCCGATCCGCGCAAGGCAGGCCGTACCGTGGAAGAAAACGATGCCGTGCGCATCTGGGTGAGCGAAGGCCAGGACGATGTGCTGGTGGTCTCGTTCAAGAGCAAGATGAACACCATCGGGCCGGACGTGATCGACGGCCTGACGCGCGCCATCGACCTGGCGGAAGTCGGGTACAAGGGTCTGGTGGTGTGGCAGCCCACGTCGCTGCAACTGGGCGCGCCGGGCGGCCCGTTCTCCGCGGGTGCCAACCTGGAAGCCGCGATGCCGGCCTTCATGATGGGCGGCGCCAAGGGCATCGAGCCSTTCGTCAAGAARTTCCAGGACGGCATGATGCGCGTGAAGTACTCTGCCGTGCCGGTGGTGTCGGCAGCGTCCGGCATTGCGCTGGGCGGCGGCTGCGAACTGATGCTGCATTCGGCCAGGCGCGTGGCCGCGCTGGAAACCTATATCGGCCTGGTGGAAGTGGGCGTGGGCCTGGTGCCGGCAGGCGGCGGGCTGAAGGAAGCGGCTTTGGCGGCTGCGCGCGCGGCACAAGCCGCCGGCAGCACCAACTACCTGCAGTTCCTCACCAACCGTTTCCAGGCAGCCGCCATGGCCAAGGTTTCGGCTTCGGCGCTGGACGCGCAGAAGATGGGCTACCTGCAGCCGTCGGACACCATCGTGTTCAACGTGCATGAGCTGCTCTACGTGGCACAGAACGAAGTACGCGCGCTGGCCAACGCAGGCTACCGCGCGCCGATGCCGGGCACGCTGGTGCCGGTTGCCGGCCGCTCGGGCATCGCCACCATCAAGGCGTCGCTGGCCAATATGCGCGACGGCGGCTTTATCTCCGCGCACGACTTCCTGATCGCCAGCCGCATTGCCGAGGCAGTGTGCGGCGGCGACGTGGAGGCCGGCTCGCTGGTCAGCGAGGAGTGGCTGCTGGCGCTGGAACGCAAGGCCTTTGTCGACCTGCTCGGCACGGGCAAGACCCAGGAACGCATCATGGGCATGCTGCAGACCGGCAAGCCGGTGCGCAACTAAGGCAAGCGAGGAACCGACATCATGAAACAACTGCAAGACGCATACATCGTTGCCGCGACCCGCACGCCGATCGGCAAGGCACCCRAGGGCGCGTACAAGAACACCCGCCCGGACGACCTGCTGGCCACCATCCTGCGCGCGGCCGTGGCGCAGGTGCCCAATCTCGATCCGAAGTTGATCGAAGATGCCATCGTCGGCTGCGCGATTCCCGAGGCACAGCAGGGCCTGAACGTGGCGCGTATCGGCGCGCTGCTGTCCGGCCTGCCGAACACCGTGGGCGGCATCACCGTCAACCGTTTCTGCGCCTCGGGCGTGTCGGCGGTGGCGATGGCGGCCGACCGCATCCGCGTGGGTGAATCCGATGTGATGATCGCCGCCGGCGTGGAATCGATGAGCATGGTGCCGATGATGGGCAACTCGCCGTCGATGTCGCCGTCGATCTTCGAGCGCGACGAGAACATCGGCATTGCCTACGGCATGGGCCTGACCGCCGAGAAGGTCGCGCAGAAGTGGCAGGTCAGCCGCGAGGATCAGGATGCCTTCTCGCTCGCTTCGCACCAGAAGGCGATCCGCGCGCAGCAGGCCGGCGAGTTCAAGGACGAGATCACCCCGGTGGATATCGTCGAGAAATTCCCCAACCTGGCCAGCGGCCAGGTCGACGTGAAGACGCGCACCCTGTCGCTCGACGAAGGCCCGCGTCCGGAGACCTCCATCGAAGGCCTGGGCAAGCTGCGCCCGGTGTTTGCCAACAAGGGCAGCGTCACCGCCGGCAACAGCTCGCAGACCTCGGACGGCGCCGGCGCGCTGATCCTGGTTTCGGAAAGGATCCTCAAGCAGTTCAACCTGGTACCGCTGGCGCGCTTCGTGTCGTTCGCGGTGCGCGGCGTGCCGCCCGAGATCATGGGCATCGGCCCGAAGGAAGCGATTCCCGCGGCGCTGAAGGCAGCCGGCCTGACGCAGGACCAGATCGACTGGATCGAGCTGAACGAAGCCTTCGCCGCGCAATCGCTGGCGGTGATGCGCGACCTGCAGCTGGACCCGGCCAAGGTCAACCCGATGGGCGGCGCCATTGCACTGGGCCACCCGCTGGGCGCCACCGGCGCGATCCGTTCGGCCACCGTAGTGCACGCGCTGCGCCGCAACAACCTGAAGTACGGCATGGTGACCATGTGCGTCGGCACCGGCATGGGTGCCGCAGGTATCTTCGAGCGCGTTTAAACGCGCCACAAAGAGCAGGTGCGTCACGGCGGCGAAACACGCCGCTTGCCAACGTCCTGCTCCCCTCTCCCGCTTGCGGGAGGGGCCGGGGGAGAGGGCCGGCGCATCGGTTCGGCGCCGGCGACTGAATACCATCCTCTCCCCGGAACCCCCGATCAGGTGAAGAATGCAGTGCCATAACAAGGAGACAGCTGCCGCCTCGACGCGGCTCACCTGACAGGGAGGAGACAACCAGATGCAGGAGACAGTCATTCTGGCCGACGCCGCGTGCGATATGCCTCGCGCGCTGATGGCCGAACTCGGGGTACAGACGGTGCCGTTCCGCATTCGCGCGGGCGACCGCTTCGTGGCCGACGTGCGCGACGAGCCCGCCTTGCCGTCGCTCTACGAGCAGTACCTGGTGGGAAAGCAGGACCATTACGCCGAATCCGTTCCCTTGCTCGAGCGCGAAATCGAGGACCACATGCTCAGGCATGTGGTCACTTCGTGCGATCGCGCGTTACTGCTTACCATCGCCAGCACGCGCAGCAAGCTGTACGCGCACGCCACCGGCGCCGTCGTCGGCACTGTGGCCAAGAGCTTCAAGCTGCGCAAGGACGCGGGGCGCACGGGGCTGTTCGAGTTGACGGTGATCGATACGGGTGCGATCGGCCCGGGCCAGGCGCTGATCGTGCGCGAAGCGGCCCGCATGCTGAACGGCGGCGCCAGCGCGCAGGCCGTGGTGGAAGCCGTCGAGTCGCGCCTGCGCGATGCCGCGCACATGTTCCTCGTGCCCGACGAGTTGCTCTACATGTACACGCGGGCCAGGCAAAAGGGCGAGAACAGCATCACGTGGGGACGCTATATGCTAGGCAGCGCTTTCAATATCCGCCCCATCGTGCATATGCATCGCGGCCAGACCGAGCCGGTGGCCAAGGCGCGCGGCGCGGACGAAGGCATGCGCCGCGTGATGGCGCATGCGGAGCATTGCATTCGCAGCGGGCGATTGCTGAGCCCGGCGGTGGCGCTCAGCTATGCGGGGCCTCCGGAGGCGATACGCGCCCTGCCGGCCTTCCAGTCGCTTGCGCGCACCGCGCAGCAGCACGATGTGGAACTGATGCTGGCGCCGATGAGCCTGACGGTGGCGCTCAACGTCGGAGCAAAGGCGTTCGGGATGAGCTATCTTTGCGAAGAACCGCCGCCGCTCGAATAAGTGGAATAAGTGGAATAAGCGGGTTTATTTCCCTGCGAAGGGGAAGGCGGACAAGTCAACCAGGCAGTAAGGAGAAGACGATTTCATGAGCATCCTGACCACTATCGAACAAGGCATCCTGACCATCGAGTTCGATCGTCTCGACAAGAAGAACGCCATCACCGCGGCGATGTACCAGGCCATGGCCGACGCACTGCGCGCCGGCGATGCCGATCCCGCCGTGCGCGTGATCGTGATCCGCGGCAAGGCGGAAGTCTTTACCGCGGGCAACGACCTTGAGGATTTCATGCAGCGCCCGCCCACCTCGGGCGAAGGCGATCAGCCGGCACCGGTGTTCCAGTTCCTGCAGCAGATCAGCCAGGCGAGCAAGCCGCTGGTGGCGGCGGTAAGTGGCCCGGCGGTTGGCGTGGGCACCACGATGCTGCTGCATTGCGATCTGGTTTATGCCTCCGAGACGGCGAAGCTGTCGCTGCCGTTCGTGCAACTGGGCCTGTGCCCGGAGGCGGCATCGAGCATGCTGTTGCCGCGCCTGCTGGGTCACCAGCGCGCCGCCGAGAAATTGCTGCTGGGCGAGGCCTTCGGCGCGCAGGAAGCGCTGCAGATCGGCCTGGTGACGCGCGTGCTGCCGGTGGCGGAGTTGCACGATTTCGTGCAGCAGCAGGCGCGCAAGCTGGCCGCGCTGCCAGCTTCGTCGCTGCGGGAAACCAAGCGGCTGATGAAGGGCGGCGACAAGGCGGCCGTGCAAGCGAAGATGGCGGAGGAGGGCGAGGTGTTCCGGCGCATGCTGCACGCGCCGGAAGCCAAGGAAGCCTTCAAGGCGTTCTTCGAGAAGCGCCGCCCGGACTTCTCGCGCTTCCATTGAGCCTGCGGGCGTCCCTGGCCGATACGGCGGATGGGCGGCCCCCGCCGCTGCCGCCATTTGCGCGGCATCAAGGCCGAGGCCAAGGTCAGGGCGTCGCCCATTCGCGCAGCAGGTTGTGGTAGACGCCGGTGAGGCGCACCACGGTGGCGTGTCCATGGCCAAGCGCATGCCCGATTTCCTGGATGGCGGTATCCAGGTCGAACAGGAGGGCGCGCTGGCGGGCGTCCCGCAGCAGGCTCTGGATCCAGAAGAACGCGCATAGCCGCGTGCCCCGGGTCACCGGGCTGACACGGTGCAGGCTGGAAGCCGGATACAGGATCATGTCGCCGGCGGGTAGCTTGACCTCGTGCGTCCCATAGGTGTCCTCGATGATCAGTTCGCCGCCGTCGTAGTCGTCGGGCCCGCACAGGAAGAGCGTGGCCGAGATGTCCGTGCGGATGCTGTCCGAGCCGTCTGGAAGGTAGCGGATGGCATTGTCGACATGGGTGCCGAAGGATTGTCCGCCCGCATAGGCGTTGAACAGCTTGGGATAGATCCTGGCCGGCAGCGCCGCCGAGAAGAACAGGGGATGGCGCCGCAAGGCCTGCTCGATCATTGCGGCGATGTGCCTGCCCTGCGGGGAGTCGTGCGGCAATTGCAGATTGTCCTTGGCGAGGGAGGACTGGAATCCTGCGGTCGCCTTGCCGTCGGCCCAGTTGGCCTCCGTCAGCAGGCTCACGCTTTCCCGTACCTGTTCCGGCGTCAGGACGCCGGGTATGTGAATCATCATTTGGCTGACCCCGGCGCGTGGCGTTAGAAGGAGTAGACGGCCGACAGCACCGCGAACCGGCCATCGCCATACTCGATCGCGGACGAGCGCGATGCGCTGCCAAGCGTCTGGCGCACCCGCTCCACATAGGCCTTGTTGAACAGGTTGTCGATGTTGAGCTGGAACTTGAGGTTCTTGTTCGGGGCGTAGCCGAGCATGGCGTTGTGCACCAGGTAGGCACCAAGCGTGCCGTCCCCCACCGACGTCACGTTGCGCCTGCCGATGAAGCGTGCGCCGTAGCCCAGCGTCCAGCCCGCTGGCAACTGGTAGGTGGTCCACAGGCTGAAGGAGTGCGCCGGTGTGTTGGCCAGCGCCTTGCCTTCGCGCTCGGGCAGCGACAGTGACTTGAGTGTCTTGCTGTTCAGGTAAGTGTAGTTGGCGAAAACGTCCCAGTTCGGCGTCACCTTGCCGGCCGTGCCCAGCTCGACGCCGCGCACGCGCTGCTCGCCGGCCAGGGCGTAGCTGCCATCGGAGAGGCGTTCGCGCGTGTTGTCCTTGTCGACCTGGAACAGCGCCGCGTTCAGCCCCAGGCGCCGCTCCATGAACTCCCATTTGCTGCCGAGCTCATAGGTCTTGTTTTTCTCGGGCGCCAGTCCCCCCGTGGCTTTGTTCACGCCCGAGCCGGTGCTGACCAGGAACTCGGCGGACGGGTTGAAGGACGTGCCGTAGGCGAAATAGATCCTGCCGTTGTCCGTGGGCTTGAACACCAGGCCCGCCCGGCTGCTGAGCTGGTTGGTGGTGCTGTCCGCGCGGTCGGTCGCCTTGCCCAGCGGCGTGCTCTCGGCGCTGCCATCTATCCAGTCGTAGCGCAGGCCGAGGTTCAGGTCCCAGTGCTTGCCCAGGGCGATGGTGTCAAGCGCGTACAGCGCCTTGACGTCAAGCCACGTCTTGTTGCGCGCGCTGTCGCGCCGGTTGGTGGGCGCGCTCCAGTAGCCTGGCGGGCTGGAGAGATCGAAACCGTTGGCGGGATAGTATTTGGCGAGATTGTAGGAATAGGTAGTCCGGTCGTAAGTCTCGCGTGAGATTTCGAAGCCACTGACCAGGGTGTGTCCCAGCCCCAAGGTGGCGAAGCGGCTGGTCAGGTTGGTCTGGTTGATCCACAGCTCGGTGGCCGAGTCGCGGCCATAGCCCTGCGGTCCGGCCGGCAGGTAGCGGCCCGGCGGCAGCCCCGCCTGGTTCACGTGCGAGGCCGAGATCACGGTGTCGCGGTGCAGGCGCGAATAGCGGGTCAGGTTCTGCAGCTTGAGGTTGTCGTTGAATTCGTGTTCGAACCTGACGGTGGCAGCGTCGGTGGTGATGTTCTCCCGGTCCACGTTGCGCCAGCCGAAGTAGGCGTGCCGGCTGACGCCCGCGAGCCGCTGGCCGTTCAGCGCCGGCACGCCGTAGTCGGGCAGGTTGTCGTCGCGCTGGTGGAAATAGCTCAGCGTGAGGCGCGTCGGCGATTGCATGCCGAAGGTGATCGACGGCGCGATGCCCCAGCGGCGGCGTTCGAGGGCGTCGCGCCCCGGCACGTCGTTTTCGTGCGCCATCAGGTTCAGGCGGACGACTGCCGCGGGCCCGTTCCACGGCAGCGGCTGGTTGGTATCCAGGGTCAGGCGGTGGAAGCTGGCCGTGCCGAGCCCGCCGCCGACGTGCGTGAACCTGTCCGCCTTGGGTTGCTTGCTGATCATGTTGATGCTGCCGCCGGTGGTGCCGGCGCCGCCGAAGACCGAATTCGGCCCCTTGATCACCTCGACCGCTTCGAGGTTGAAGAGGTCGGAACGGTTGTTCTGCCCGCTGTCGCGCAAACCGTCGATCTGCATGTTCGCGTTGGCGCTGAAGCCGCGGATATTGATGCTGTCGCCGGAGCCGCCGCCGCCCTCGCCGGCGTTGAAGGTGATGCCGGAAACGTTGGAAAGCGCCTGCCGCAAGCTCAAGGCGTTCTGCTCCTCCAGCACGTGCTGCGGCACCACTGTGATGGTCTGGGGCGTATCGAGCAGCGGCGCCGCGTATTTGGCCGAGCCGGAGGCTTCGACCTTGGAACCGGGTGCCTGCGTTCCCGTGACGGTGACCGGCGCCAGTTCGATGTGTTTGCCTTGCCGTTGCAAATCGTCTGCCAGGACTGGTGTGGCGCAGGCCGCGGCCAGGACGACGGAAGCGAGAGGGCGCCGTGGCGGCAGCGCGGCAGACCTGATGTACGAACGCATGCAATTCTCCTTAAATGAAAATGATAATCATTAGCATTTAAGGATCTGAGGCGAGCCGAAACAATCAGAAACGGCTGCATGTGCGTGCGGAAATTTCCGCTTTTCCTCGCGGGCGTTCAGAGCATTCAGAGCCGACGCTGAACCCTCGCGCCGGCGCCCCGCCAGGAATGCCTGACAGGGGAGCCGGCTTCAGGCGGCCGCTTATATCGCTGGCAACACCCGCGGTTGCCTTGTGTCGTCTGTCGCCACATAGGTCAGGATAGCTTCGGTCACCTTGACGATCTCGTGGCTGTGGCGCATGCGCTGCGCATAGACTTCCACCGACACGGTGATCGAGGTGCGACCCGTCTTCTCGATATCGGCGTAGAAGCTCACCAGATCGCCGACAAAGACCGGATGCTTGAACAGGAAGGAGTTCACCGCCACGGTGGCCACGCGGCCCTGGGCGCGTTCCACCGCCGGGATCGAGCCGGCGATGTCCACCTGGGCCATGATCCAGCCGCCGAAGACGTCGCCGTGCACATTGGCGTCCGCCGGCATGGGGACCACGCGCAGGGCGGGATTCTTGCCAGGAGGCAGGCAGGGGAGGGCGTTGGCTTGGTTCATGATGGCTTGAGGCTGGATAGGGTTGGGGCGGGGTAGCAAGGGCTGCGGCGGGGTGCCGGCGCGCCGGCGCGCATGCCGGAGTGACCTTGCCGCCGTGCGGTCCGGGCGTCGAGGCGGTTCCGTGACGGGGATAAGCGGCGTGGCGCCGGCTAACAAAGACGATCTCTGCCACAATCGCATATTCGCCCGAATTCTAACGTATGCGACGCTACTCTACGTCGGCCGAGCCGTCCTCCGCCCAGCCTTCCTCCCTCTTCGGCAAATCCAACGTTCCGCGCAGCGACTGGCAGACCGTGCGCAACCTGTTGCCCTATGTCTGGCACTACAAATGGCGCGTGATGCTTGCGCTGGTGTGCCTGGTGGCGGCCAAGGTGGCAAACCTGGGCGTGCCGGTCCTGATGAAGAAGCTGGTGGACAACATGAACGTGCCCGCCGGCAGCGCTACCGCACTGCTGGTGGTGCCGGTCGGGCTGATCGTCGCCTATGGGGTCCTGCGGCTGTCGGGGACCTTGTTCACCGAATTGCGCGAGATCCTGTTCTCCAAGGTCACGCAGAGCGCGGTGCGCGAGATCGCCCTGCAGGTGTTCCGCCACCTGCACGCGCTGTCGCTGCGTTTTCACCTGGACCGGCAGACCGGCGGCATGAGCCGCGACATCGAGCGCGGCACGCGCGGCATCCAGTCGCTGATCTCGTATTCGCTCTACAGCATCCTGCCGACGCTGGTCGAGATGGGGCTGGTGATGGGATTCTTTATCCTGCACTACGACATCTGGTTTGCCGCCATCACGGGCTGCGCGCTGGTGAGCTATATCGTGTTCACCATCGTCGTGACCGAGTGGCGCACGCATTTCCGCCGCAGGATGAATGAGCTCGATTCCCGCGCGAACCAGAAGGCGATCGATTCGCTGCTCAACTTCGAAACCGTCAAGTACTTCGGCAACGAGGAGTACGAGGCCCGCCGCTACGACGAGAACCTGCTTACCTACCGCACGGCGGCGATCCGCTCGCAGAACTCGCTGTCCTTCCTGAATTTCGGCCAGCAGGCCATTATCGCCACCGGGCTGATCCTGATCCTGTGGCGCGCCACCGTGGGCGTGGCGGCAGGCAAGCTCACGCTGGGCGACCTGGTGCTGGTGAACACGCTGATGATCCAGTTGTACATCCCGCTGAATTTCCTCGGCGTGATCTACCGCGAGATCAAGCAGGCCACCACCGATATGGACCGCATGTTCGTGCTGCTGGGCACCAACCGCGAGGTGGCGGACGCGCCGGGCGCGCAGGCCTTGCGCGTGAGCGGCGCCGCCGTGCGCTTTGCCCATGTGGGCTTTGGCTACGAGAGCAACCGCGTGATCCTGGACGATGTGGACTTCACCATCGCGGCGGGCACCACCACCGCGGTGGTGGGACATAGCGGCTCGGGCAAGTCCACGCTGGCGCGGCTGCTGTTCCGCTTCTACGACGTGGGCAGCGGCGGCATCGAGATCGACGGCCAGGATATCCGCGCGATCACGCAGGACAGCCTGCGCCGCGCCATCGGCATCGTGCCGCAGGACACCGTGCTGTTCAACGACAGCATCTACTACAACATCGCCTACGGCCGTCCCGACGCCAGCCGCGACGAGGTCATCGAGGCAGCGCGCGCGGCCCAGATCGACGCCTTCATCCGCGAGTTGCCGCAGGGCTACGATACGCCCGTGGGCGAACGCGGCCTCAAGCTGTCGGGCGGGGAAAAGCAGCGGGTGGCGATCGCGCGCACGCTGCTGAAGAATCCGCCCATCCTGGTCTTCGACGAAGCCACCTCGGCGCTGGATTCGCGCACCGAACAGGCCATCCAGGCCGAGCTGATGCGGCTGGCGCAGAACCGCACCACGCTGCTGATCGCGCACCGGCTTTCCACCGTGGTGCACGCCGACCAGATCCTGGTGATGGATCACGGCCGCGTCATCGAGCGCGGCACGCATGCCGAACTGATGCGGCTGGATGGCCGCTACGCCGAGATGTGGCGCATCCAGGCCCGCAGCGCGGCGGATGGCGAGGCGCCGGTGGAGGATGTCTCCCTGGCCATTGAAGCAGGCGACGCCACGCAGGATGCCTGATCCGCGCCGCCGAGCGCCGCGGGCGGCAGGATAAATTGTCAACAATTTATCCTGGCAAACCGTATCGACATATCCGGGTGCACGAATTTGGTTCGACAATAAGTGGCGCAATCGCCCCGTGTTGGTGCGCGATTACATGGCATGCGCCTTGCAGACGAACTCTCCAGGAAGACGACCAACAGGAGAGAGTTCAATGCCGCTATTCCGCGCCGCCACCCAGTTCGATGCCATTGCCGCTTGCGTTGGCGCCCAGCGTACCGATGCCGGAACCGGCGCAGCCGCGTCCCCGGCGCGCCGCCGCCTGTTGCAGCTTGGCATGGCGCTCGGTACCGCCCTGGTG
Organism: Cupriavidus sp. 05N39; assembly: GCF_056397325.1. NCBI lineage: Bacteria > Pseudomonadati > Pseudomonadota > Betaproteobacteria > Burkholderiales > Burkholderiaceae > Cupriavidus > Cupriavidus sp. 05N39. The sequence continues at coordinate 64,752 of NZ_JBFTNE010000011.1, read as the reverse complement.
CTGTCGACACAATTCGCCGGCGAGGCGCACGCCCAGACCAAGGTGCGCTTCCAGCTCGACTGGCGCTTCGAAGGCCCGTCGGCGCTGTTCCTGCTGGGCGAGCAGAAGGGCTACTACAAGGCCGAGAAGCTGGATGTATCGATCGACGCCGGCAACGGCTCGGGCAACGTGGTCAACCGCGTGGCCTCTGGCACCTACGACATGGGCTTTGCCGACCTGGCCTCGGTCATGGAGTTCTACGGCAACAACCCGGACGCGAAGAACAAGCCGGTGGCCGTGATGATGGTCTACAACAACACGCCGGCGGCCGTGCTGGCGCTGAAGAAGTCCGGCATCAAGGCCCCGCACGACCTGGCCGGCAAGAAGCTCGGCGCCCCGGTATTCGACGCCGGCCGCCGCGCCTTCCCGATCTTCGCCAAGGCCAACGGCCTGCAGGCATCCAGCTTCAACTGGCAGGCCATGGACCCGACGCTGCGCGAGACCATGCTCACGCGCGGCGACCTGGACGCCATTACCGGCTTTTCCTTCACCTCCATCCTCAACCTCAATGCGCGCGGGGTGAAGGACGAGGACATCGTGGTGCTGCCCTATCCGCAATTCGGCGTGAAGCTGTATGGCAATGCCGTGATCGCCTCTGAAGACTTCCTCAAGAAGAACCCGGACGCCGTGAAGGCCTTCCTGCGTGCCTTCGCGAAATCGGCCAGGGACGTGATCGCCAGGCCCGAAGACGGCATCAAGGCCGTCAAGGCGCGTGACGGCATCATCGACGAGAAGCTCGAGACCAGGCGCCTGAAGATGGCGCTGGACAGCGTGGTCAGGTCGCCCGACGCACGCGCCGAGGGCTTCGGCCGGGTCAACAAGCCGCGCCTGTCGCTGATGGCCTCGCAGGTRGCCGATGCCTTCGGYACCAAGGGCCGSATCAACCCSGACAMSCTSTGGACCGACGCCTACCTGCCKTCGGCCGCCGAACTGGATGTGCTGCGATGACGGTAGCCAACGCATTCCTGCGCGCCGGGGCCACGGCCCCGGCGGAACTGTCCGCCGAACCGGCTGCGCGACCCTTCGTCGATTTCAACCGGGTCTGGCTCGCCTATAACGACGAGCTTGCCCGCAAGGGTGAGTTCGCGATCGAGGACATCTCGCTGCAGGTGGAGCCGGGCGAGTTCATCGCCATCGTGGGGCCCTCCGGCTGCGGTAAGTCCACCTTCATGAAGCTGGCCACGGGGCTCAAGCCCGCCACGCGTGGCGTGGTCAAGATCGCCGGCGAGAAAGTCACCGGGCCGCTCAAGATGGTGGGCATGGCCTTCCAGGCGCCGACGCTGCTGCCGTGGCGCACCACGCTGCAAAATGTCATGCTGCCGCTGGAGATCGTGGAGCCTTACCGCTCCACGCTGCGCCAGAAGCGCGAGGAATACACGGCGCGGGCGCGTGAGTTGCTGCGCACCGTGGGGCTGGCCGGCTACGAGGACAAGTATCCGTGGCAACTCTCCGGCGGCATGCAGCAGCGCGCTTCGATCTGCCGCGCGCTGATCCACGAGCCGCGCATGCTGCTGCTAGACGAGCCCTTCGGCGCGCTCGACGCGTTCACCAGGGAGGAGCTGTGGTGCGTGCTGCGCGACCTGTGGCAGGCGCAGCGCTTCAACGTGATCCTGGTGACTCACGATTTGCGTGAAGCCGTGTTCCTGGCCGATACCGTCTACGTGATGAGCCAGCGCCCCGGCCGCATCCTGACGCGCAAGGAGATCGACCTGCCGCGTCCGCGCGACCTCGATCTGACCTATACCGAACCCTTCGCCGAACTCGTGCACTCGCTGCGCGAGAAGATCGGCCACGTACGGCAGCACTGACCATGAGCACGTTTTCTTCCCCGATGAGCGCGGCCCGGCAGCGCCGCGTGCAGCGCGTGGCGCCGTGGCTGCTGCTGGCTACGTTTCTGTTGCTCTGGCAGGGCGCTTGCCTGGTGTTCAACGTGTCGGACTTCATCCTGCCCAGTCCGAGCGCGATCGTCTCATCGCTGTTCGCGTATTGGGACGTGATCGCGGGCCATGCATGGCGGACCTTCTGGACCACCATGGTCGGCTTTGGGCTCGCCATTGTCGTGGGCGTGGTGCTGGGTTTGCTGATGGGGTCGTCCAGGCTGGCCTATGCGGCGGGCTATCCGCTGATGACGGCGTTCAATGCCTTGCCCAAGGCGGCGTTCGTGCCGATTCTGGTGGTGTGGTTCGGGCTTGGCGCCGGCCCGGCGATCCTGACGGCGTTCCTGATCTCGTTCTTCCCGATCATGGTCAATATCGCTACCGGGCTGGCTACGCTGGAGCCGGAACTGGAGGATGTGCTGCGCGTACTTGGTGCAAGGCGCACCGATGTGTTGCTCAAGGTTGGCCTGYCGCGTTCGATGCCTTACTTCTTTGCTTCGCTGAAGGTGGCCATTACTTTGGCGTTCGTGGGGACTACCGTGTCGGAGATGAGCGCCGCCAATGAAGGCATTGGCTATCTGCTGGTCTCGGCCGGCTCGGCGATGAAGATGCCGCTGGCATTTGCCGGCCTGGTGGTGATCGCCGTGATGGCGATGGTGATGTATGAGTTTTTCGCGGTGGTGGAGAAGCGGATGACGGGGTGGGCGCATCGGGGGTGAAGGGGGATTGAGTGCGAGTGGGGTTCGTTTGGGCGGCGTTGGGTTTTGCACCCGACAGCGACCAACCCCGCAGGGCGACGTCATACGGCTCTTTGGCCCAAACGCCAACGCGGAAAAAACAAGACCAATCAATCACGCATAATCCAAAGGCAAAGCAGTCGTGTACTTGATCTGCTCCATAGCAAAACTAGAACTAACATCCGCCAGCTCGGCCCCCTGGATCAGCTTCTTGTACACGCGGTCATACGCCGCAATATCCGGTACCACCACGCGCAGCAGGTAATCGGTATCCCCAGCCATGCGGTAGAACTCAGTCACCTCGGGGATCGAGGCGACCAGGTCGTGAAACGTCTTGAGCCATTTGACGCTGTGCTGGCTGGTGCGGACCGAGACGAATACCGTCACGCCCACATTCAGCAGCGCGGGATCCAGCAGCGCCACGCGCTTGCGTATTACTCCGCTCTCTTCCAGCTTCTGCACGCGCCGCCAGCACGGCGTGGAGGTGAGGCCCACTCGTTCCCCAAGCTCCGCCACAGGCACGGTCGCGTCCTCCTGAAGGGCGGAGAGTATCTGGCGGTCATAACGGTCCATGGCAAATCCTGTTGGCGCGCAGCGTACTCCCGGTGCCTGGCTCTGCGCCAGCCGCAAGACTCAGGCCGCGTCCACCAGCAGGTTCACACCGCTGCAGATGTGTTCCTGGTCCACCCCATAGATATGCAGCGACACGGCCACCGCGTCGCTGTCGTTGCCGAGCGCATGGATATGACGCAGCCCAGCCGGCACGCTGAAGGTATCGCCCACCGTGCGCGTGATCTCGCCGCACGGATGCGCCTGCCGCTCTTGCGCGTCCCAGCGGTAGTGGCGCTCATGCAGCGTGCCGCGCAGCACCCGGTAGGCGCACCAGGTCTGGTGTCCGTGCACCGGGCTGTGCTGCCCTGGCCGCCAGACGATCAGCATGGCGGAGAAGCGCGCCAGCGGATCGGCGTGCACAAGGTGGCGCACATAGCCCTCGGCCGCGCCTTCGCGCAGCGATTCCGGCAGCAGCGCCAGCAGCGTGGCGGCGTCCGGCAGGCTGGCTTCGATGCCTTGCGCCACCATGCGCGCGCTGGCGGCGAAGGCGGACGACATGCCGTCGGACAGCGGGGCAAAGAGATCCGGCTGGCCGTCGGCCGCGTCGAGGGTGCCAAGGACGCCGACGCTACGTGCGTGGCTGGCAATATCGGTAACGACGGCTTGCTGGGTGGCCATGACGGGCTCCTTATTGGTTTGCGACCATCATAGCGTCGGTCCCGTAGCAAGGACGTGCGTCTTGTCGTGCAAATCTGGATGTAAGTGTAATATTATTCTAATAAAATTCAACTAAATAGAATGTTATTCCTGGCGGTGGCGAAACCGCGGGAAGCCGGGGGATAATGCCGCCTCATGGAAATCAAGTGGCTTGAAGACTTCGTCAGCCTGGCCGAGACGCACAGCTTCTCGCGCTCGGCCGAGCAGCGTCATGTGACGCAGCCTGCGTTCTCGCGCCGGATCCAGTCGCTCGAGTCCTGGGTGGGCACGGAACTGATCGACCGCTCCAGCTATCCCACCAGCCTGACGCCGGCGGGCAAGGTGTTCTACGAGCAGGCGCTGGCCATGCTGGCCCAGGTCAGCGAGACCCGGGCGCTGATGCGCGGGCAGCGCTCTGCCAATGCCCAGGTGCTGGAATTCGCCGTACCGCACACGCTCTCGCTGACCTTCTTCCCCGAATGGCTCAAGGCCGTGGAGCGCGAGATCGGTACGCTGCCGTGCCGCCTGCGCGCGCTCAACGTGCACGACGCGGTCCTGGCGCTGGTTGACGGGGGCTGCGACCTGGTGATGGTCTACCACCATGCCCGCCAGGCCATCCAGCTCGACCCGGCACACTACGACATGCTGGTGCTCGGCATCGAGCGGTTGTCGCCGTACAGCGTGCCGGACGCCGCCGGCAAGCCGCTGTACCGCCTGCCAGGTACGGACAAGAAGCCGGTGCCTTTCCTCAGCTATACCCCCAATGCCTTCCTTGGCCGCATGGTCGACATGCTGCTGGCCGAAACCACGGACGCGCTCAAGCTGGACAAATGCTACGAGACGGACATGGCCGAGGCGCTCAAGGTGATGGCGCTGGCGGGGCACGGCATGGCCTTCCTGCCGGAGAGCGCGGTGCGCGAGGAGCTGGCCCAGCACCGGCTGGTGCGGGCCGAAGCGGCGCGCGGGGCGCCGATGTCGATCGACATGGAAATCCGCCTTTACCGGGAGAAGCCGGGTGAACACGTCAGCGAGCGGCGCAGCGCGCAGGTTCGCAGCAAGCGCCAGCTGGTGGACCGGGTCTGGTCCTCGCTCGCGGCGCAGAGCTTGCCCGCGCAGCCGGGCACCTGATCCGGCGCGGTTGCCATGGTGGGGGGCCGCACAGGCCCGCCGGCAAGGTTATGCAATCCGTGCATAATGGGATGATCAAACGGCATTGGCTTCGGCAGTACCGCCTCCCCTAAGCTGGCGGCACCTTCACACCGGAACCAAACGATGTCTTCCGCAGCACCGTCCAATCCTGCCGTCAAGAACCATTCCCTGCCTTCCTACTTGAACGCCGAGGACCTCGGCCCCTGGGGCATTTACTTGCAGCAGGTCGATCGTGTCACGCCGTATCTGGGTTCGCTGGCCCGCTGGGTCGAGACCCTCAAGCGTCCCAAGCGCGCCCTGGTGGTCGATGTGCCCATCGAGATGGACAACGGCACCATTGCCCACTTCGAAGGCTATCGCGTGCAGCACAATATGTCGCGCGGCCCGGGCAAGGGCGGCGTGCGCTTCCACCAGGACGTGACGCTGTCGGAAGTGATGGCGCTGTCGGCATGGATGTCGGTCAAGAATGCTGCGGTCAACGTGCCTTACGGCGGTGCCAAGGGCGGTATCCGCGTCGATCCGCGCACGCTGTCGCGTTCGGAGCTGGAGCGTGTGACGCGCCGCTACACCAGCGAAATCAACTTCATCATCGGACCCAACAAAGACATTCCGGCACCCGATGTCAACACCAATGAACAGGTGATGGCATGGATGATGGATACCTATTCGATGAACTCCGGCAGCACCTCCACCGGCGTGGTCACGGGCAAGCCGATTTCGCTGGGTGGCTCGCTGGGCCGCCGCGAGGCCACGGGCCGCGGCGTGTTCGTGGTGGGTTCCGAGGCTGCCCGCAACCTGGGCATGGACATCAAGGGTGCGCGCGTGGCGGTGCAGGGTTTCGGCAATGTGGGTGCCGTGGCCGCCAAGCTGTTCCACGAAGCCGGCGCCAAGGTGGTGGCGGTGCAGGACCATCGCACCGCGTTGTACAACCCCGCCGGCCTGGACGTGCCCGCCATGATGGAATACGCCTCGCATAGCGGCACCATCGAAGGCTTCCAGGGCGAGACCATTTCCGCCGAGCAATTCTGGCAGGTGGATTGCGAAATCCTGATCCCGGCCGCGCTGGAAGGGCAGATCACCGCCCGCAACGCGCCCCACATCAAGGCACGCATGGTCATCGAAGGTGCGAACGGCCCGACCACGCCCGAGGCCGACGACATCCTGCGCGAGCGCAATATCCTGGTGGCGCCGGACGTTATCGCCAATGCCGGCGGCGTTACGGTTTCCTATTTCGAATGGGTGCAGGATTTCTCCAGCTTCTTCTGGACCGAGGAAGAGATCAACCAGCGCCTGGTACGAATCATGCAAGAGGCATTCCGTGCGATCTGGCAGGTCGCTCAGGACAACAAGGTTACCTTGCGCACGGCCGCCTTCATCGTGGCCTGCACGCGGATTCTGCAGGCGCGCGAAATGCGCGGCCTCTATCCCTGATGCAAGGCGCGGCTTGCCGCCGCGGCATCGCTGAGTAGCGATGCTGCGATGCAGCAACCGATTTGGCATTGGTAACGCGGCTGCCGGGCTTCCCGGCAGCCGCGTTGTCGTATGTGCCCGCTTCCCCCTCGCACGTGGGGCAAGCGGATCCCGCGCTGCCGGACTGGCCGCCTGGCGCGCAGGAACAAGGGCTTTGCGGGAGTGGAGGGAGGCCTCGGTTTTGCCCCGCAAACCATGCCCCGATTGGCTCTGTTAGGGGAAAAACCCGTTGTCTTGAGTGCGTGCGTGCGCAATACTATTTCGTCGGCGGGTGGTTTTTTGTTAGAGTCCCGCCTTTCTCTTCATGGTCAAGGAGATGTTATGAATGTTGCCAAGTTGGCTTCCCTGATGATTGCTGCTGGCGTGCTGTGCGGAACCGCGCAAGCTGCGGAGCAACTGACGGGCACGCTGCAGAAGATCAAAGACACCGGTGTGATTACGCTTGGCGTTCGTGAGTCGTCGATTCCGTTCAATTACAACCTCGGCGGCGTGCGCCAGGTCGGCTATTCCTACGATATCAATGTCAAGATCGTGGAAGCCATCAAGGACCAGCTGAAGCTGCCGAACCTGCAGGTCAAGGAAATCCCGATCACCTCGCAGAACCGTATCACACTGCTGCAGAACGGCACCATCGACATCGAGTGCGGTTCCACGACCAATAACCTCGAGCGCCAGAAGCAGGCYTCGTTCACCACCAGCATCTTCATCATCGGCACCCGTATCATGGTGAAGAAGGATGGGGGCATCAAGGACTGGGCCGACCTCAAGGGCAAGAACGTGGTGACCACCGCCGGCACCACCTCGGAACGCCTGTTGCGCAAGATGAACGATGACCAGAAGCTGGGCATGAACATCATCAGCACCAAGGATCACGGCCAGTCGTTCCTGACGCTGRAGTCGGGCCGCGCCGTCGCCTTCATGATGGACGACGCGCTGCTGTACGGCGAACGCGCCAAGGCCAAGAACCCGGCCGACTGGATTGTGGTGGGCAAGCCGCAATCGCGCGAGTCCTATGGCTGCATGATCCGCAAGGATGACGCACCGTTCAAGAAGCTGTCGGACACCGTGATCAGCGGCATGATGAAGGATGGCTCGATCAACACGCTGTACACCAAGTGGTTCCAGCAGCCGGTACCGCCCAAGGGGCTGAACCTGGACTTCCCGCTGTCGGAAGACATGAAGGCGCTGTTCAAGACGCCGAACGACAAGGCGCTTGACTGATACTGGGATTCCGGTTGTGTGAAACGGAAGGCATGTCCTTCCGTTTCTTTTTGAGGACACATCATGAACTACAGCTGGCATTGGGGTGTATTCCTCGAACAAGCGGCCCAGAACGAGACSTACCTGGACTGGATGATTTCCGGYCTSAAGGTSACSMTYGCRCTSGGCCTSTCSTCGTGGRYCATCGCCCTCGTCATCGGMTCSGTGCTCGGCGTGCTGCGCACGGTGCCCAACAAGTGGCTGTCCGGCCTGGCCGCGACCTACGTCGAGATCTTCCGCAATATCCCGCTGCTGGTGCAGTTGTTCATCTGGTATTTCGTCATGCCCGAGCTGTTGCCCGGTGGCGAGGCGATCAAGCAGATGAACCCGTTCGCGCAGCAGTTCATTGCCGCCATGCTCTGCCTGGGCACGTTTACCGCGGCCCGGGTTTGCGAGCAGGTGCGCTCGGGGATCTACTCGCTGCCGCCCGGCCAGAAGAACGCCGGCCTGGCGATGGGTTTCACGCTGGCCCAGACTTACCGCTACGTGCTGTTGCCCATGTCGTTCCGCGTCATCGTGCCGCCGCTGACCTCCGAGTTCCTGAACATCTTCAAGAACTCCGCGGTGGCGTCGACCATCGGCCTGCTGGAACTGGCCGCCCAGGGGCGCCAGCTGGTGGACTACACGGCGCGCCCGTATGAGTCCTTCATTGCGGTGACGTTGATGTACGCGCTGATCAATATCGTCGTCATGCTGCTCATGCGCTGGGTCGAAGGCCGCACCCGCGTGCCTGGCTTCATCGGCAGCAAGTAAGGGGAGACGTCATGGCATATTCATTTGATTTCAGCTCGATCAACCCGACCACGCTGGAAGTGCTCGGCGAGGGCATGCTTGTCTCGCTCAAGATCACCGTCACGGCGGTGGTGGTCGGCATCGTCTGGGGAACCATCCTGGCGATGATGCGGCTGTCTTCCATCAAGCCCCTGAACTGGTTCGCGCAGGGCTACGTCACCATCTTCCGGTCGATTCCGCTGGTGATGGTGCTGTTGTGGTTCTTCCTGATCATCCCGCAGCTCCTGCAGAAGACGTTCAACCTGTCGCAGGCGTCGGACCTGCGCATGACCTCGGCGCTGATCGCCTTTGCCTTGTTCGAGGCGGCGTACTATTCCGAGATCATCCGGGCGGGTATCCAGAGCGTGTCGCGCGGGCAGATGTTTGCCGCGCAGGCCATGGGCATGACCTACGGGCAGGCGATGCGGCTGGTGATCCTGCCGCAGGCCTTCCGCAACATGGTGCCGCTGCTGCTGACCCAGGGCATCATCCTGTTCCAGGATACGTCGCTGGTGTACGTGAGCGCGCTGGCGGATTTCTTCGGCCAGGCCTACGGCATCGGCGAGCGTGACGGCCGCATCGTGGAGATGCTGCTGTTCGCCGGCCTGGTGTATTTCATTATCTGTTTCTCCGCATCGCTGCTGGTTAAGCGTTACCAGAAAAAGGTGGCCGTATGATCGAAATCAATAACGTCTCCAAGTGGTACGGCGCCTTCCAGGTGCTGACCGATTGCACCACCAAGGTCGCCAAGGGCGAGGTGGTGGTGGTGTGCGGCCCGTCGGGTTCCGGCAAGTCGACGCTGATCAAGACCGTCAATGCGCTCGAGCCGTTCCAGAAGGGTGACATCATCGTGGATGGCACTTCGGTGGGCTCGCCCAAGACCAACCTGCCCAAGCTGCGTTCGCGGGTTGGCATGGTGTTCCAGAACTTCGAGCTGTTTCCCCACCTGTCGATCACCGAGAACCTGACCATCGCCCAGATGAAGGTGCTCGGCCGCTCGAAAGAGGAAGCCACCGCCAAGGGCCTGAAGTACCTGGACCGGGTGGGCCTGAAAGCCCAGGCGGCGAAGTATCCTGGCCAGTTGTCCGGCGGCCAGCAGCAGCGCGTGGCGATTGCCCGCGCGCTGTCGATGGATCCGATCTGCATGCTGTTCGACGAACCCACCTCGGCGCTGGACCCGGAGATGGTCAACGAAGTGCTGGACGTGATGGTGCAACTGGCGCAGGAAGGCATGACCATGATGTGCGTGACCCACGAAATGGGTTTTGCCCGCAAGGTGGCCAACCGCGTGATCTTCATGGACCAGGGCAAGATCGTCGAGGACTGCGCCAAGGAAGAGTTTTTCGGCAATATCGACGCGCGCTCCGAGCGGGCCAAGCAGTTCCTGTCGAAGATCCTGCATCACTGATGATGGGTCAAAACCATCAGGCATGACGAAGGCTGTCACTCCCTCTCCCCTCAGGGGGAGAGGGTTGGGGAGAGGGTTGGGGAGAGGGGGGGCTTAGCCAGGAGCCACTGGAGACGAAGCCAACGGTTTTATCCAGCGCGCGGCGGCATTTGATGCGTCCGCCCTCTCCACCGGCTTGCTCTCCCGCAGGCGGGAGAGGGGAGTCCACATTCCCGGATTCAACTCCCACTGCAATCGCGCCTCACAGTATCCGRCTCGCCGACTGGAAATCGGCCGCCTGCAGCGTCAGTTCCCGCATGGCGCCGACCAGCGGCCGCGAATCGTCGCGCCGCCATTGAAAAGAGTAGGCAAGGGGAAGCAGCGGCGGATCGCTGCGCAGGATGCGCAGCGCCCCGCGTTTCGCCAGCGATTGCGCCCAGCTCTGGGGCAGGATGCCGACACCTATTCCTTCGACCAGCATCCCGGCCACGGCGCCCCAGTGATTGCAGACGATGCGCCGTTCCGGCAGGCTGCCCCGGCCATCCAGCCATTCATCGAGCAGGCGCGTCACGCCCGAGCCGGTTGGCAAGGTCACCAGGGGCCTGTCGCCGAGGGTTTCCGGGCTGACCGGGGCGGAGCGGCCAGTTGCCTGTGCCGACATGCACCAGACAAATTTCGCTTGTGCTATCGCATGGGAAGCAACAGTGCCGCGCGTTGACTTGCCGGCCACCACGGCGAAATCGAGCTCGCCGTCTTCGACGCGCTTTTCCAGCGCCTCGCCAATGCTGACATGGGTTTCCAGTTCCAGGCCGGGATGTGCCTCGGTGATCATCCGCACCAGCCGCGGCAGCCAGGTCAGCGCGGTGAGTTCTCCCACGCCGAAGCGGCATTTGCCATGCAGGCCCGCCACGGTGCCGATCTCGATGCGCAGTTCGTCGGCCGCGCGCAGCAGCGCATGGGCGCGCGGAACCAGCCGGTTGCCGGCGTCGGTGAGGGCCGCCTTGTGCCCGCTTCGATCGAACAGTGCCTGACCCAGCGAATCCTCGAGCTCGGCGATGCGCTTTGAGAGCGATGACAGGGAAAGATGCAGTCGCTGGGCCGCAATGGCGAAGCTCGAGCAGGTGGCCGCCCAATAGAATGCCTCGAGTTGTTTGAGGGTCATGATCTGGTGAGATCAGGCCGGCCGGCGCGKGGCGCGCCGGCTTCTCCGCAGCGTTTTCCCCTGGCTGGCGATGCCTGATACTAATTGAATAAAAGAGAACATAGTATCGGAAATAAATTCGCTTTATGGAATAAAGAGGCCGGCATAGAGTGCGTGTCATCGATCCGCACCCATACCCCGACCATGACTTCAGCCACGGATGCCACCGGCTCCACCCGGCCTACCAACCGCGGCTTCGCCGCCCCGCTGAAACAGGCCTCGCGCGAGTTGCAGCGCATCCTGTCCCTGGATGATTTCGAGCACGCTGCCAGGCGCCGTCTGCCACGGCCGATCTATGGCTATATCGCGGGCGCGGCGGAAGACAACCGCTCGCGCCAGGAAAACCGCGCATCCTTCGACGACTACGCGCTGAGCACGCGCGTGCTTGTGGACGTATCCCGGCGCACCCAGAGCGTGGAGCTCTTCGGCAAGACCTATGCCTCGCCCTTTGGCATTGCGCCGATGGGACTGAGCGCGCTGTCGGCTTACCGCGGCGATATCGTGCAGGCGCGCGCGGCGCAGGCGGCCTGCATTCCGATGGTGCTGAGCGGCTCGTCGCTGATCCGCCTTGAAGACGTGTTCGCGCAGGCCCCGGATGCCTGGTTCCAGGCCTATGTGCCGGGCGACGCGGCACGTATCGATGCCCTGCTGGACCGCGTGCAAGCCTCCGGCTGCCGCACCCTTGTCGTGACCGTGGACATTCCGGTCGCGGGCAATCGCGAGAACAATGTGCGCAGCGGGTTCTCAACGCCGCTGCGGCCCAGCCTGCGCCTGGCGTACGACGGCATCACCCGCCCGAAGTGGCTGGCCGGCACGTTCGCGCGCACGCTGCTGCGCCACGGCATGCCGCATTTCGAGAACTCCTTTGCCGAACGTGGGGCGCCGATCTTGTCGGCCAATGTGCTGCGCGACTTTTCCGCGCGCGACCATCTGGACTGGAGCCACCTCGAGCATATTCGCCGCCGTTGGAAGGGCGTGCTGATCGTGAAGGGAATCCTCGGCGCGCAAGACGCCACGCTGGCCCGCGACAAAGGTGCCGATGGCATCGTGGTATCGAATCACGGCGGCCGGCAGCTCGACGGGGCAGTGGCCCCCTTGCGCGTGCTGCCCGAGATCGTGGCGGCGGTTGGCACGCTGCCGGTGATGATGGACGGCGGCATTCGCCGCGGCACCGACGTCCTGAAGGCACTGGCGCTCGGCGCGAAGCTGGTATTCGTCGGGCGGCCCTTCAACTACGCCGCATCCGTGGCGGGCGAAGCCGGCGTGACGCACGCGATCAACCTGCTGCGCGACGAAGTCGACCGGAACATGGCCATGCTGGGAGTTCGCCAGTGCGCCGAGCTGAGTCCGGCCTTGCTACATCACCGCTGACCGCTGACCGCTGACCGCTGACCGGTCGTCGGTCCATTCCAGACTACTATCAAGGAGACCGCATATGAACAGGCATTCTTTTCTCAAGCTGTGCACTATTGCCATCTGCGCCGCCGGTGCGCCGGCGATCCATGCCCAGTCCTACCCCACCAAGCCGGTGCGGCTGGTGGTGCCGTTCTCTCCCGGCGGCACGACCGATATCGTGGCCCGCGTGATTTCGGCGCCGCTGAGCAAGGAACTGGAGCAAACGGTAGTGGTGGAGAACAAGGCCGGGGCAGGCGGCGTGCTCGGCGCGGCCGAGATCGCGAGGGCCAACCCGGACGGCTACGCGCTGGGCGTGGCGACGGTGTCCACCACGGCCACCAATCCAGCCATCAACCCGAAGATTCCCTACGATCCGCTCAAGGACTTCACGCCCATCATCAATATCGCGGCGACGCCCAACGTCCTTGCGGTGCATCCTTCGTTCCCGGCGAAGAACTATCAGGCCTTCATCGCCGAGCTGAAGAAGAACCCGGCCAGGTACAGCTATGGCACGGCAGGCACCGGCTCCATCGGGCACCTGCAAATGGAGCTCTTCAAGAGCCTGGCTAACCTGTCGATCATGCATGTGCCCTACAAGGGCTCGGGTCCGGCGCTGAACGACGCCGTGGCCGGGCAGGTGGGGGTCGTCTTCGATAACCTGCCGTCCGCGCTTCCCTTTATCAAGGATGGCCGGCTGATTCCCATTGTCGTGTCCGCGCCGGCGCGGGTGGCACAGCTGCCGAACGTTCCCACCTTCAAGGAAGTCGGCCTCGAGCCTGCCAACCGCATGGCGTTCTACGGCATCTACGGCCCGAAGGCGCTACCGCAGGCCGTGGTGGAGCGCGTCAACGTGGCGGTGAGGAAATCGCTTCAGGATCCCGCCGTGCGCAGCCGCATCGAAGCGACGGGATCCCTGGTGGTGGCCAATACGCCCGAGCAGTTCCGCCAGCAGATCGCGCAGGAATACGAAATCTACAAGCGTACGGTAGCCGTGCAGAAACTCACTCTCGACTGAGGGCTGGCAGGGATCGGTGCCACAGGGGCATCCGGGGGGATGGTTCAGGTGCAGGCGCTGTTGGCGGCGTTCTTGGCCTGGACTTCGGGCGGGATCGGCACGGTCAGCGTCATCACCGCGCGGCCCTCCTCGAACATCATCAGCTCGCCCGGCGCGAAGGCGGTCCAGGTCTCGTTGTCGGTCAGCGGCGCGGTGGCGATCACCGCCACGCGGTCGTCGGGCGTGGTGACCTGGGCAAAGTCGATCGACAGGTCGGCGTCGATCAGGTGTGCGGTGGAGAATGGCCACTGGCGCACGATGTAGTACAGGCGGGTGGAGCAGTGGGCGAACAGCGCCTGCCCGTTCGACAGCAGGAAGTTGAAGACGCCATGCAGCGTGATCTCGCGCGTGATGTCGGCCAGCGCGTGGCAGAGTTCGTTGAGCGGCGGCTGCGAGCCGGGGAAGCGCTTGCGCAGCCCCTGCATCAGCGTGCAGAAGGCGAGTTCGCTGTCGGTATCGCCTACCGGCTGGTAGACCCCGGACAGGAAGGGCGAGAAGTCCTTCAGGTCGCCGTTGTGGGCGAAGATCCAGTGCCGGCCCCAAAGCTCGCGCATGAAGGGGTGGCAGTTCTCCAGCAGCACCGTGCCCTGGGTCGCCTTGCGGATATGCGAGATGACGTTCTTGGACTTGATCGGGTAGCGCTTGATCAGGTCGGCCACCGGCGAGGTGCCGGCGGACTGGTTGTCGATGAACAGGCGGCAGGCCTTGTCCTCGAAGAACGCCACGCCGAAACCGTCGGCATGGTGATCCGTGACGCCGCCGCGGGCGGCGAAGCCGGTAAAGGAGAACGTCACGTCGGTCGGCGTGGCGCAGTTCATGCCGAGCAGCTGGCACATGGCGGGGCACCGGACCGGCAGCGGGCCGCCGGATTGCAATAGAATGTTCCATTATCCGGCCTGCCCGGGTTATCTGCCAAGCGCATCGCGTTTTGCAGTGCGTTCCCTCCCGATTTCAAAGCCCGTTCAGCGGGTCTCCGAGACATGAGCAATTACAAGATCGCAGTCATCCCAGGCGATGGCATCGGCACCGAAGTGATGCCCGAGGGGCTGCGCGTGATGGACGCCGCCGCGCGCCGCTTCGGCATCGACATGCAGTTCGACCACTTCGACTTCTCCAGCTGCGACTATTACGCCCGCCACGGCAAGATGCTGCCGGACGACTGGTTCGACACCCTGGTCAAGTACGATGCCATCTACTTTGGCGCGGTGGGCTGGCCGGACGCCGTGCCCGATCATGTCTCGCTCTGGGGCTCGCTGCTGCAGTTCCGTCGCTCTTTTGACCAGTACGTCAACCTGCGCCCGGTGCGGCTGATGCCCGGCATCCGCAGCCCGCTGGTGGACCGCGACGGCAATGCGCGCAAGCCCGGCGACATCGATTTCTACGTGGTGCGCGAGAACACCGAGGGCGAGTATTCCAGCATTGGCGGGCGCATGTTCCCCGGCACCGACCGCGAGGTGGTGATCCAGGAGACAGTGATGACGCGCACCGGCGTGGACCGCATCCTCAGGTTTGCCTTTGAACTGGCGCAAAAGCGGCCGGGCAAGCATCTGACTTCGGCCACCAAGTCCAACGGCATCTCCATCACCATGCCGTACTGGGATGAGCGGGTGGAAGCCATGGCAGCGAACTACCCTGGCGTGAAGGTCGACAAATACCACATCGACATCCTGACCGCGCACTTCGTCCAGCACCCGGACTGGTTCGACGTGGTGGTCGCCAGCAACCTGTTCGGCGACATCCTGTCCGACCTGGGCCCGGCCTGTACCGGCACCATCGGTATCGCGCCCTCGGGCAATATCAATCCGGACCGCACCTTTCCCAGCCTGTTCGAGCCGGTGCACGGCTCGGCGCCGGACATCGCCGGGCGTGGCGTAGCCAACCCGATCGGCCAGATCTGGTGCGGCGCCATGATGCTGGAACACCTGGGCCAGCCGGAAGCCGGCGCGGCCGTGCTCGGTGCTATTGAAACGGTGCTGTCGGCAGGGCCGGACCATGCCCCGCTGACCCGCGATATCGGCGGCAAGGCCGGTACGGCTGACCTGGGCCAAGCCATCGCGGAGGCCCTGTGAACGCGATCGCCCAATCCCTCCCGGCCAGCGCGGCCGATGCCCGCGCCTTGCTGCTTGATACCTTCCGCGCCGCGGTGGCGGCGGCCGACCCGTTGCGCATCGTGGCGGACCACCTGCCGCCGCCCAAGCCAGGCGGGCGCACCCTGGTGGTCGGCGCGGGCAAGGCGGCGGCCTCGATGGCACTGGCGGTGGAGCAAGCCTACGCCGCGCTGGACCGCACCCACATGATCGAGGGGCTGGTGGTTACGCGCTACGCCCACGGCCTGCCGACCGAGCACGTCCGCGTGATCGAGGCCGGCCATCCGGTGCCGGACGAAGCCGGCGAGCGCGCCGCAGCCGAGATCCTCGCGCGGGTGAGCGCACTCGGCCCCGAGGACAGCCTGATCGTGCTGGTTTCGGGCGGTGGCTCGAGCCTGCTGTCGCTGCCCGCCGAGGGCATCGCCATGGCGGACCTCAAGGCCACCACGCAGGAACTGTTGCGCTGCGGCGCGCCCATCACGGACATGAACATCGTGCGCAAGCACCTGTCGCGCATCCAGGGCGGGCGGCTCGCCCAGGCCAGCCGCGCTCCCGTGACCACGCTGATCGTGTCCGATGTGGCCGGGGACGACCCGAGCGCGATTGCGTCCGGCCCCACCGTGCCGGACCCGAGCACCTATGCGGATGCGCTGGCTATCCTGCGCCGCTACGGCGCGGTGGTGCCGCCGGTGGTGCAGGACTACCTCGAACGCGGCGCCCGCGGCGAAGTGGCGGAAACGCCCAAGCCCGGCGATCCGCTGTTCGCGCGGGTCGAAAACCGCGTCATCGCCACTGCCCACGGCAGCCTGGTGGCCGCTGCGGATCACTTCCGCGCGCAGGGTATCCAGCCGGTGGTGCTGGGCGACACGGTGACGGGCGAGGCACAGGAAGTGGCGCGTGTGTATGCTGCGCTGGTCCGCGAGATTCGCGCGTACAATGCGCCGTTCGCGGTCCCGCTGGCACTGATTTCCGGCGGTGAATGCACCGTCACGCTGCCGCAGGGCGGTGGCGGGGCGGCCGCAAAGCCCCGTGGCGGGCGTTGCTCGGAGTTCCTGCTGTCGCTGGCGCTGGAACTGGACGGCGCCGATAATGTGTACGCCATCGCGGCCGACACCGACGGCATTGACGGCTCCGAGGACAATGCCGGCGCGTTGCTGGACCCGTCCACGCTAGACCGCGCGCAGGCCGCCGGCGCCCCGGCGCGTGCCCGGCTCGACGCGCATGACGCCTGGGGCTTCTTCGAGTCCGCGGGCGATCTCGTGGTGACCGGCCCCACGCGCACCAATGTGAATGACTACCGCGCCATCCTGATTCTGTAATCCCAAGAAAAGAGCCAGCCGCAACCGGCGGCCGGTTCCCCCCGAAGCCATGACCCAGACTCTCACCATCACCCGCCCGGACGACTGGCACCTCCACCTGCGCGACGGCACGGCCCTGGCGGCCGTCCTGCCCGATACCGCGCGCCAGTTTGCCCGCGCCATCATCATGCCCAACCTGAAGCCGCCCGTGACCACGGTGGCGCAGGCCGCGGCCTACCGCGACCGCATCCTGGCCGCGCTGCCGGCGGGGCTGGCGTTCGAGCCGCTGATGACGCTGTACCTGACGGACAAGACCAGCGCCGAGGAGATCGTCGCGGCCAAGGCCAGCGGCTTCGTGCACGGGGTCAAGCTCTATCCCGCGGGCGCCACCACCAATAGCGACGCCGGCGTGACCGACCTGCGCCACTGCGCCGCCGCGCTCGAAGCCATGCAGCGCGTTGGCCTGCCGCTGCTGGTGCACGGCGAAGTGACCGACCCGGCAATCGATATCTTCGATCGCGAAGCCGTCTTTATCGACCAGGTGATGACGCCGCTGCGCCGCGATTTCCCCGCCCTGAAAGTGGTCTTCGAGCACATCACCACCAAGGACGCCGCCGAGTACGTGCGCGACGCCGAAGGCCCGGTCGCCGCCACCATCACCGCGCATCACCTGCTGTACAACCGCAACGCCATCTTCACCGGCGGCATCCGCCCGCACTATTACTGCCTGCCGGTGCTCAAACGCGAGACCCATCGCGAGGCCCTGGTTGCCGCGGCGGTATCGGGCAGCCCGCGCTTCTTCCTCGGTACCGACAGCGCCCCCCACGCACGCGGCCTGAAGGAACATGCCTGCGGCTGCGCCGGTTGCTATACCGGGCTGCACGCCATGGAGTTGTACGCGGAAGCCTTTGAGGCGGCCGGCGCGCTGGACAAGCTGGAAGCCTTCGCGAGCTTCAATGGCCCGGCCTTCTACAGCCTGCCGCGCAACAGCGGCACGCTCACCCTGAGCCGCGAGGACTGGCAACTGCCGGCCGAACTGCCCTACGGCGATACCACCCTGGTCCCGCTGCGTGGCGGTGAAACACTGCGCTGGAAAGCCCGCTAAGCCACGCTGGCGAAGCGGAAGCGGATGCTGTAGTGGATGTGAAGAACCAGGGCCGGGCTACGTCGGCTTCACATGATGCGGCCGCCGGGACCCGGCTGGCCGCGGCGGTGGCGGAGGTCGACTGGGCCCGGCCATGGTTTCGCCCCTTCGCCGCGCACGGCACGGCACTTGCCTCGGCGCTGCAGGGCGGCGCCGACTTGCGCGCTGCCCTCAGCGAAATGGCCACGCGGCTCGCGTTGCGCAATGCCCGCGGCGTGCCCTTGCGCTTCGTGCCGCAAGCGGAGCTGCCGGCAGGCACCGCCTACGAGGCGCATATCTTCGCCACCGGTGCCGTGCCGACGCGCGACAACCTGCACGACTTCTTCAATGCCCTGATCTGGCTGCATTTTCCCCGGTCCAAGCGCGTGCTGAACCGGCTGCAGGCCCACGCCATCGCCGCGACCGGCGTGCAGAGCCGCCGTGGGAGCCTGCGCGATGCCGCCACCTTGTTCGACGAAAACGCCATCCTCTTCCTGAGTGCCGATAGCGGCCTGGAATCCGTGCTGCGCGGCTTTGGCTGGGAACATCTGTTCGTGGCGCGGCGATCGGTCTGGGTGGGTTGCGGCGACGCGGACGGCGACGGCGCCAGCTGCAGCGTGGTGCCGTTCGGTCACGCCCTGCTGGAAAAACTGGTGCGGCCTTACAAAGCCCTGACCGCGCACGCCTGGCCGCTGGCGGTTCCGCCGGAAGCCGGCGCCGCGCTGCCCGGCTCGCTGGACGATTCCGTGTGCGCCTCGCTCGAGGCCGCCGAACTGCACAGTGGCCGCTTTGCGCCATTACCGGTGCTGGGCATCCCCGGCTGGTGCGAAGCCAATTGCGATCCGGCCTTTTACGCGGATACCAGCGTGTTCCGCAGGGGGCGCCGCGCCCAGGCCGCCTAGCGGGCAAGGCGCGCGGGTGGCGGTTTTGCGGGCCAGGCGGCCAATCGGTGTTAGACTGCGGGCCGCAAAGCAGGCCAGACAATCGCTGCTTGCACCCGCAAGGTGTGCAAGGGGAGGAAAGTCCGGACTCCACAGGGCAGGGTGTTGGCTAATAGCCATCCACGGCAACGTGCGGAATAGGGCCACAGAGACGAGTCTTGCCGCCGGGTTCGCCCGGTGGGAAGGGTGAAACGCGGTAACCTCCACCTGGAGCAATCCCAAATAGGCAGGCATTGAGGCGGCCCGCTGAGCCTGCGGGTAGGGAGCTTGAGCCGGTCGGTAACGGCCGGCCTAGAGGAATGATTGTCACGTGCCGGCAACCGCAAGGAAGCCGGTGCGCACAGAATCCGGCTTATCGGCCTGCTTTGCTTCTCGAATTTCCCGGCGTGGCCAGCCGCCCATCCGCATGGGCGCGCGCTGGCCGGGCCTGCCGTGCGGGGCTTATGCCTCGACGATCTCCATCGTATGCGTGATTTCCGCCGTCTTGGCCAGCATGATCGAGGCCGAGCAATACTTGTCGTGCGACAGCTGGATGGCGCGCTCGACGGTGGCGGGGTTCAGGTTCTTGCCGCTGACCGTGAAGTGGAAGTTGATCCGGGTGAACACCTTGGGATCCTCGCCGGCACGCTCGGCTTCGAGCTTCACGCTGCAGCCGCGCACGTCTTGCCTGCCACGCTTCAGGATCAGCACCACGTCATAGGCGGTGCAACCCCCGGTACCCAGCAATACCATTTCCATCGGACGCGGCGCCAGGTTGTGGCCACCGCCTTCGGGCGCGCCGTCCATGGCCACGATATGGCCACTGCCCGTCTCGGCCACGAAGCTCATGCCGTCGGTGCCCATCCAAGTCACTTTGCATTCCATTTTGTTCGTTCCTGCGCTCTGGTGAGTGCGTATCCGATCACGAACACGCGATTTCGAAACTTGCTTTTTTGAGTATAGGGCACTTGTCCGGAAGTGCCGTAATTCGGCTATTTTGCCGAAAACTGAAGTTTTCCTCTAAGATGACAGTACGATGACAGTGTACGTTTCATCTAAGCATTTGATTTTATTGGATAAAAATTAAAATCCTGTGCTCTGACAATTTTTTACAATGCGAAATGACATTTCGCACTGCAAATTCCCTTGCGCTGCGAAGGCGCTCGTGTATAATTTGAATCATTGAACGACGGCGCACACGGCGCCGCAGAGTGCGAAAGCGAACCGCACCACGAGCCAGCCCCGTCGATCTCCCAGTGTCTCCTCCACCCTCCTCCTTTGGTGGATTCAAACCCAAGCTCGATAGCTTGGGTTTTTTTTATTCTGCGCCCGCCGGCGCAAGCGCGCCGGGCCAGCCAAGTGCTCGTTGCGCTGCTTCTGGCCGTCGCCATCGGTTTGGCGACGAACCACCGGCGGCAGGGATGGCACCATCTTGACGCAATCCCCCAACTTTGCTTGTACTTGTGCCTGATTCCGCAGTATACTCGTCGGCTTTTCCGTCATGCCCGCGGGAAAGAATTCAGGGAGAGCCTGCACACACAAGCAGGAAGGTCAGATCCTAAGGGTCGACCGACGACGCAAGTCATGTTTCGGGCAGGTTCTACAAAGTCTCAGGAAAAATCATGAAGACCTTTTCCGCMAAGCCTSMWGAGGTWAAGCGCGACTGGTACGTGATTGAYGCGACGGACAARGTCCTCGGCCGTGTTGCCAGCGAAGTGGCACGCCGACTGCGCGGCAAGCACAAGCCGGAATTTACTCCGCACGTCGACACGGGTGATTACATCATCATCGTCAACGCAGCCAAGCTGCGTGTCACGGGTACCAAAGAAACCGACAAGAAGTATTATCGTCACTCGGGCTACCCGGGCGGCATTTACGAAACGACGTTTGGCAAGATGCAGCAGCGTTTCCCGGGCCGCGCCCTGGAAAAAGCTGTCAAGGGCATGTTGCCGAAGGGCCCGCTGGGCTATGCAATGATCAAGAAGCTGAAGGTTTACGCCGAAGCTGATCATCCGCATGAAGCACAGCAGCCTAAGGCGCTGGAAATCTAAGGGGGCCATCCATGATCGGAAATTGGAATTACGGTACTGGCCGCCGCAAGAGCGCCGTGGCTCGCGTCTTCATCAAGTCGGGCAAGGGCGATATCATCGTCAACGGCAAGCCCATCAGTGAATATTTCGCTCGCGAAACCTCGCTGATGATCGTGCGCCAGCCGCTCGAACTGACTGCCAACGTAGAGACCTTCGACATCAAGGTCAACGTGACCGGCGGCGGTGAAACGGGTCAAGCCGGCGCAGTGCGCCACGGCATCACCCGTGCACTGATCGACTACGATGCCACTTTGAAGCCGACGCTGTCCAAGGCCGGTTTCGTCACGCGCGATGCGCGTGAAGTGGAACGTAAGAAGGTTGGTTTCCACAAGGCGCGTCGTCGGAAGCAATTCTCGAAGCGTTAATGTGTGTTCGGCGGATCCGGTGCAACCGGATCTGGCTGCGCAAAAAAAACCGCACGGTTCGCCGTGCGGTTTTTTTTTGCCGTGCCTGGCTGCAAGACGCGGGAGTTGCGCTCAATGACGGGTTTTAACCACCTTTTACAAATACTTTGCATCTCCCCGGATACAATCCCTGCTCCTGTCGCCCGGAGAACCCGCCGATGAACCGTTGGCCAGACAACCCGCACCGCGCCGGCCTGCCTGCGCTGTGCACCCGTGGCGCATGAAGTACCGTTTGCCGCGCCCGCGCCGGAGTTCGCTGTCCAGGCGCCTGGCGGTACGTTCGCATCTGCCGTGGCCGATGCGCGCGCTGGCCGCGGTCCTGGTTGTCGTTGTGGGGGCGCTTGTCGCAGGGTGGGCGTATGACGCCGGCCGGCGGCTGACGGGCGCGGCACCGGACATCACGGCGGAGAACGCGGCGCTGCGGCAGCAGGTGGCGTCGATGGCGGCGCAGCGTGAACGCTTGCAGGCGGTGGCCAATACGGCCGAAGCACAGCTGCAGATGGCGCGTGCCGCCCAGGAAGGCCTGGCCCAGCAGTTGAAGGCGGCGGAAGGCGAGGTCGCCCAGGTCAAGGAGGATCTGGCCTTCTTCGAAAGCCTGTTGCCGGCCAGCGGCAATACCTCCGGCATCCATGTCCGGAGTTTTCGCGTCAGTCTCGATGAGGCCGACGCACTGAAAATGCATTATCGCTTGCTGATAATGCAGGGTGGATCCAAGGCTTTTTCATCCTTGCCTGAATTCCGGGGTGAGTTACAGTTGGTCGTTTCGCTGATGAGGGATGGCAATCCGGTCACTTTGAGCCTGCCCGAAGCCGGGACCAGCGCGCTGCCGGGCTTGCGCCTGACGCATTACCAGCGGATCGAAGGTGCTTTCGCGCTGCCCGCCGGTGCCGTGGCGCGGGCGGTGACAGTACGAATTTTGCAAAACGGTCAGTTGCGCGCGACCCAGACGGCAATGCCGTGAGGCTTGCGCTGGGCCAGCAACGAGAAGAGGGACCTATGTTGTTTTCCAAGAAGAAAGGCCTGGCGATCGATACCCTGATTGGCCAGCACAGCGTGATCGAGGGCGACCTGACATTTTCGGGTGGTCTGCGCCTGGATGGACGGGTGCGCGGCAATGTGACGGCTGCCGCCGATCAGACCAGCATGCTGGTCATCAGCGAAAAAGGCGTGGTTGAGGGCGAAGTCCGCGTCGGCCACTTGATCCTGAACGGTACCGTCACCGGCCCGGTGCACGCTACCGAACTGCTGGAGTTGCAACCGCATGCGCGCGTGCAAGGTGAAGTGCACTACGCTGCGCTCGAAATGCACCAGGGCGCGTTAGTGGAGGGACGTCTGGTGCCGCTGGGCGGCGGCGAACCCAAGGCACTCCCCAACCTGCTCCTCGCCTCGGGTGCGCAGGAATCCGCCTGATACCGCATCTCCGGTCAGTCCGGGCAGCAGAACCCCTTGAATTCACAGGGTTTCGGCACGATCTTGCCAGAGCGCTTAAAATACAGGCGTATCTAAATAGGAGAACCCCATGAACGCAGTCGCAGAGGCACCCGTTACCGAGGACATGCCGGCCCCGTTCGTCTTTACCGACAGCGCTGCCGACAAGGTCAAGCAGTTGATCGAGGAAGAGGGCAATGCCGATCTGAAACTGCGCGTGTTCGTGCAGGGCGGCGGTTGTTCCGGCTTCCAGTACGGCTTCACCTTCGATGAAGAGGTGAACGAGGACGACACTACGCTGGACAAGAACGGCGTCACGCTGTTGATCGATTCGATGAGCTACCAGTACCTGGTGGGCGCGGAGATCGATTACAAGGAAGACATCAACGGCGCCCAGTTCGTGATCAAGAACCCCAACGCAAGCACCACCTGCGGCTGCGGCTCTTCGTTCTCGGTGTAAGGCTCGCCAGCGCGCCGCGGATTCGGCGGCAATAGAAAAGCGCACCTCGGTGCGCTTTTTTGTTGCTCAGGACCGCCGACGGCTTATTGATCTCGGCGCCACACAACCGGAAACCAGTCCTCGCGCATCCGCTCGCCGCTGCGCAGTCCGATTCCGGGGAAGGGCGGCGAGGTGCGCCCCGGCCGCTCCAGGTAGCGCACGTCGTCGCCCAGGAAACGGGCCGAGAAGGCGCGGCGGCGCCCCGTGCCGGCATTGCCCGCGGCGCCATGCACCGTGCGGAAGTCGAATACCACGGCATCTCCCGGCTCCAGTTCCGGCATCAGGATGGCGTGGCTGCCGTCGTCCACGTCCGGCATCTCCATGAACTGGTCGTCGCCGGCATAGAAATTCTCATTGCTGGCCCAGCGCTTTGGCCGCACCAGCTTGGGCCAGCGGTGCGAGCCCAGCACCACGCGCAAGGTGTTGGCCGTGGTGACCGGGTCCAGCGGGATCCAGTAGCTCGCGGTCTGCAATCCGTCCACGCAGTAATAAGGCAGGTCCTGGTGCCAGGGCGTGGGCTTGGCCGTGCCGGGTTCCTTGACCAGGATGTGCTCGTGGAACACTTGGACCGCCTCGGCCTGCATGATCTGCCCGGCGATCGCGGCGGCCGGGGAGTGCTCGATGAATCGGGCGAAGGGCGCGATGCGCTGCCAGTTACAGTAATCCTCGAAGAAACGGCCGCGTTCGCCGGTACCCACGTTCTCGATGGCGAAGGGGCCGGGCTCGGCGAGATTCTGCTCGAACCCTTCACGCAGCGAAGTCACCCAATCGGCGAAGGCGCCGCGCAGTACCAGGGCGCCGTCGCGCTGGTATGTCTCGATGTCGTCTGCAGTGATTTGCATGATGGTCCCTTGGGTGGCTGGTCCGGGACGAGTATCGGGCCAGGGCATCAATAGGAAAAGAATATATTTCCTATGTTGTAGTATAGGAAATCATGATCGCGTTCTCCTTCCGCCAGCTTGAGTACTTCGTCGCCGCCGCAGAGCACGGCAGCATCAGCGCCGCGGCTCGCGCCCGTCACGTATCGCAGCCCTCGGTGTCACAGGCGGTGGCCCAGCTCGAAGAGGTGCTGGGCGAAACCTTGTTCCGGCGTCAGGTGAGCCGCGGGCTGGAATTGACGCCGGCGGGACAGCGGTTGCTCGGGCGCGCGCGCGATATCCTGGCGCTGGCGGCCGGCCTGGTCACGGAGGGCGCCGGAGAGGCGGCGCGTGGCCTGAGCGGGCAGCTTTCTCTGACGTGTTTCCAGGACCTCGGCGCCTATTACGCGCCCCGGCTGCTGGCCGGATTCCGCCGCCTGCATCCGCACGTTGCCGTCACGCTGTTCGAAGCCGACCTGGCCACGGTGCACCGCGCGCTCACTGCCGGAAAGGCGGAACTGGCGCTGACCTACGATCTGGGTTTCGACCAGCGCATCCCGCGCTGGATACTGGCCCGGCTGGAGCCCTACGCGTTGCTGCCCGCCGGCCATGCGCTGGCCGGGCAGCCGAGCGTGAGCCTGAAGGACCTGGCGGGCGAGCGGCTGATCCTGGAGGACATCGCGCAGACACGCGAGTACTTCCTCTCGCTGTTCTGGGCACATGGCCTGCGGCCGCAACTGCACCAGTACACCCAGACCTTCGAGATGCAGCGCGGGCTGGTGGCGCATGGCTATGGCGTAGCCCTGTCCTGCACGCGGCCGGCGGGCGATCACAGCTATGACGGCCGACCCATCGTCTGCCTGCCGCTGCGCGAAGCCGTGACGCCCCAGCGCGTAGTGCTGGCGCGTTCGCCGGCAATGCGGCCTTCGCCGGTCGCCGAAGCGTTCATCCAGTGGGTTTACGAGGCGGGGCACGCCGAGCCGGCATAGCGGCGCAGATGCCCGCGTGCTATCGCGGGTAGAGCGCGCCCAATACGCGCGGACCGGCTGCGCCGGTGACGGTCGGCACATTGCCGGGTGCTCGCCGCAGCATCTGGCGCGCCAGCCAGGCAAAGGCGATGCCTTCCACCTGCGATACCGGTACGCCCAGGTCGTCCGAGCTTTGCACCGTCACGCCGGGGAGCGCCCGCGCGAGCAGCGCCATCACGAAGCTATTGCGGGCGCCGCCGCCGCAGACGATCAGCCGCATGGCGTCGGGCGCGTGCGCGCGGACATCTCGGGCGATGGCCTCGGCCGTCAGCGCGGCCAGCGTGGCTTGCACGTCGGCGRGATCAAGCGGCTGGCCGAGCTGGGCGAGATGGCTCTCCAGCCAGGCGGGATGGAAGAGGTCGCGGCCGGTGCTTTTGGGCGGGGCCACGCTGAAGTAGGGCTCGGCAAGCAGGCGCGCCAGCAAGGCCTGGTCGACCTTGCCGCTGGTTCCCCAGGCGCCGTCGGCGTCGTAGGGCAGGCCGTGGTGCCGGTCGATCCAGTAGTCGAGCAGCACATTGCCCGGACCGCAGTCGAAGCCGGTGACGGGACGTGCCGCATCGCTTTCGCCAGCGGCCGGCAGCACGCTGATATTGGAAATGCCGCCGATATTGCAGGCCACCCGCGTCTCGGCTGCATCGCCGAAGAGGGCCTGGTGCAGCGCAGGTACCAGGGGCGCGCCCTGGCCGCCGGCGGCCACGTCGCGGCTGCGAAAATCGGCCACCACATCGATACCGGCAAGCTCGGCCAGCAACGCCGGCTGCTGGCTCTGGCGCGTGTAGCCGATGCCGTCGTAGAGGCCGGGCCGGTGGCGCACGGTCTGGCCATGCGCGCCGATCGCCGCGATGGCGGACGGTGCCATGCCGGCATCGCGCAGCAGCATCGCCACACAAGCGGCATAGACGCGCGCCAGCCCGTTGGCGGCCAGCGCCTCGCGGTGTATTTCATCGTCGCCTGGCTGCTGCAGCGCCGCGAAGGCCTCGCGCAGTTCGGCCGGGAAGGGCTGGTGGGCGGCCGCGAGGACCGCGGGACGCGGTCCCGAGAAATCCACCAGCACGCCGTCCGCGCCGTCCATGCTGGTGCCGGACATGATGCCGATAAAGCAATCCGGGGGTGCGGTCTGCATGCTGGCTGCGGCTCGTTTAGTTGTTGGCGGAAGCCACGTTGTAGGTGCGCAGCGCGTTGATGCGGCTCAGCATCTCGCTCGTATAGCTCAGGAACTGCTGGCGCGCCGGGCCCGACAGCGCGGGCGTGTCGAGCGCGGCGATGGCCAGCGGGTTCAGCGGCACGTCGTTGACGCGGAACTCATAGTGCAGGTGCGGGCCGGTGGCCCAGCCGGTCTGGCCAACGTAGCCGATGACCTGCCCCTGCGACACGCGCTGCCCGCGCTGCATGTTGGCAAAGCCGGACAGGTGGGCGTAGTAGGTGGAGTAACCGCTATGGTGCTTGAGGATGACGATGTTGCCGTAACCGTTCTGCTGGCCGACAAACTCGACCTGGCCGTCGCCCGCGGCCATGACCTTGGTGCCTGAAGGCGCGGCAAAGTCCACGCCCTTGTGTTGTGCCCATTGATGGTGCAGCGGGTGGTCGCGTCCGCCGAAGCCCGACGATACGCGCGAGAACTCCACCGGCGAGCGCAGGAACGGCCGCTTCATGCTGCGACCGTCAAAAGTGTAGTAAGCGCCCTGCGTGCTGCCTTCCGGGGCATACCAGAGCGCCTGGTGCAGCTGGTTGTTGTTGATCAGCTCGACCGCGACCACCCGGCCATTGCGCACAAAAGTACCGTCGCGGAATCCGGCTTCGTACACGATGCGGAAGCGGTCGCCGCTGGTGATGTCGTGATGGAAGTCGATCACGCCGGAGAAGATCGAAAGCATCTGCTGCACGATGTCGTCGGGCACGCTGGCCGCATCCATGGCCTTGAAGAAGCCGCCTGTGGCGATCGCGCCGGACAGCATCTCGTAGTGCAGTTCGTTTTTCACCGATTGCACGCGCGCCTTGTAGACCGGTTCGTCGTCGCCGACGCGCTCGATGACCAATTCGCGCGAGGCCTTTGCGTCACCTCCGAGGTTGGCCTGCAGCGACATCAGCAGGTTGTTCTCGTCGACCTCGGCCTGCACGGTCTGGCCGGGGTTGAGCTCGAACAGGCCGCGCGCCGTGGTGTTGCGGCGGATAAAGGCCTGCGCATCGGGGTCGTCCACGCCGAGCCGCTTGAGCAGGCTGGCAATGGTATCGCCGCGCTGCATGCGCTCCTCGCGCACAAAGGTGGCGTCGGTTTCGGTAAGCTGTTCTAGCTGGGCGCGCAAATCCGGCAGCCGGATGGCCTCCCGTACACGTGGAGCCTGGGGGTCGTCGTAAGCGTTACGGGGGGCCACGCCCATGGCGGCGGCCATGCCCAGCGTGAACACCGTGCCAACCGCTGCCGTCAACTGCTTGCGCCTTCGGGCGTGCAGGGCATTGGTCGGATCGACTAGAACCACCAGCTCACGCGCGAAAACTTCGCGGAGTCTGGACCACATCACGTAAAATTCACTCTTTGGTTCGGGCTGCGCTGCCGCGACGATTTTTTGCCTCGTCTGCCTTCCTCCCCCGAGGTGCGGCGCCTGCCATATTGGTTTGCCGCCTAGAATGGCGGTTGGCCCACGGGATTGTTCCCGTCAGCACAAGAAGCGCGGATTATACCAAAACCGGCCGCAAGCCGTTTTTGAGCCCCGTCTGAATTTTCATGTTTTTCAAAGACTTACGTCATGACTGAAGTTTCCTCCGGCGCTGCCACCTCCTACCCCCTCACGCCCTCCGTGATGCACGCGCTGGAGGTGTCCAAACGCGGTTGCGACGAACTGCTGGTCGAATCCGAATGGCTGGCGAAGCTCGCGCGCAGCGAGGCCACCGGTGTGCCGCTGCGCATCAAGCTGGGCCTGGACCCGACCGCGCCCGATATCCATATCGGCCACACGGTGGTGCTCAACAAGCTGCGTCAGTTGCAAGACCTGGGCCACCAGGTGATTTTCCTGATCGGCGACTTCACCTCCACCATCGGCGATCCTTCCGGGCGCAACGCCACCCGTCCGCCGCTGACCCGCGAGCAGATCGAGGCGAATGCCCAGACCTACTACAGCCAGGCCAGCCTGGTGCTCGATCCGGCCAGGACGGAGATCCGCTACAACAGCGAGTGGTGCGACCCGCTGGGCGCGCGCGGCATGATCCAGCTGGCCGCCAAGTACACCGTGGCGCGGATGATGGAGCGCGACGACTTCACCAAACGGTTCCGCACTGGGATTCCCATTTCGGTGCATGAGTTCCTTTATCCGCTCATGCAGGGCTACGATTCCGTCGCGCTCAAGGCCGACCTGGAGCTTGGCGGCACCGACCAGAAGTTCAACCTGCTGGTCGGGCGSGARCTGCAGAAGGAATACGGCCAGGAGCAGCAGTGCATCCTGACCATGCCGCTGCTGGTGGGCCTGGAYGGCGTGGAGAAGATGTCCAAGTCCAAGGGCAACTACATCGGCGTGGCCGAAGCGCCGGGCGAGATGTTCGGCAAGCTGATGAGCATCTCTGACGACCTGATGTGGAAGTACTTCGAGCTGCTGTCGTTCCGGCCCATGAGCGAGATCGACCTGATGAAGCAGGAGATTTCCCWGGGCCGCAACCCGCGCGACTGCAAGGTGATGCTCGCGCAGGAGATCGTCACGCGCTTCCACAGCGCCGCCGATGCAGACCGCGCGCTGGAAGATTTCAACCACCGCGCGCGCGGCGGCGTGCCCGACGATATCCCCGCGGTCAGCCTGATCGGCGCACCGCTGGGTATCGCCCAGTTGCTCAAGCAGGCCAACCTGGTGCCGTCCACCTCGGAAGCCAACCGCAATATCGAGCAGGGCGGCGTCAAGATCGACGGCGCCATCGTCAGCGACAAGGGTTTGAAGGTGGCTGCCGGCACCTATGTCGTACAGGTGGGCAAGCGCCGTTTCGCGCGCGTGACGCTGGCTTGAGCCCGGCCGGGAACCGCGCATGATCGCGCTGATCCAGCGGGTCGCACAGGCCCGCGTCACCGTCGGCGGACGGACCACCGGCGAGATCGGCGCCGGGCTGCTGGCGCTGGTGTGCGCCGAGCGCGGCGATACCGAGGCGCAGGCCGAGCGCCTGCTCGCCAAGTTGCTGGCCTACCGCATATTCTCCGACACCGACGGTAAGATGAACCTGCCGGTGCAGGACATCGATGGCCGCGGTACGCGCGGCGGCCTGCTGGTGGTGTCGCAGTTCACGCTGGCCGCCGATACCAACAGCGGCACGCGGCCAAGCTTCACCCCGGCCGCGGCGCCGGCGGACGGCGAACGCCTGTACAACCATTTCGTGGCCAGGGCGCGCGCTGCGCATGGCGAGGTGCAGACCGGCGAGTTCGGCGCCATGATGCAAGTCAGCCTGGTCAATGACGGGCCCGTCACGTTCTGGCTGCGGGTACCGCCCGCCGCCGCGCGCTGATGCCGTAGCCGCCGCGCCCACAGGATCGCCGATGACCCAGACCGTTACCCTTTTCATTGCCACCAGCCTCGACGGCATGATTGCCTCGCCCGACGGCGGGGTGGACTGGCTGTTTACCGCCGGCGACTACGGCTTCGAGCCCTTCCTCGCCAGCGTCGACCGTATCGTGTCGGGCCGTGTCACCTACGAGCAGAGCCTCGGCTTTGGGCCGTGGTCCTATGGCGACCGCCCCTTCCACGTGTTCAGCAGCAGCGCCGAACCGCTAGCGCGGCCCGAAGGCGGACCCTGGCGGATCGAACAGGAGGCCGAGCCGGTGCAGCAATGGCTGGCCCGCTTCAAGCATGAGCACAAGGACCGCGACGGGCACATCTGGCTGCTCGGCGGCGCGCAGGTGGCGCAGGCTTGCCTGGCCGCCGGCCTGGTCGATGCGATGGAACTGTTCGTCCATCCCGTCGTGCTGGGGCAGGGCATTGCCCTGTTCACCGGCAGCGGGCGTTCGGACTGGCGCCTGGAGGCGCATCGCGCTTTCGACGACGGCCTGCTACAACTCAGCTACCGCCTTACCTCACCGCCGGGACCGGCCACGGCCTGATCCCGCACGCCGCGCTGCGCGCGGCGCCTACCAGCAAGGAGAGACACATGAAACTCTGTAGCAAGGCTTTTGCCGACAACGGGCCCATTCCCGTCGAATTCGCCTTCTGTGCGATCGATCCCGCCACGCACGTGACACTGTCGAGCAACCGCAATCCCGACCTGCACTGGGACGAGGCCCCGGCCGAGACGCGCTCCTTTGTGGTGATCTGCCATGACCGCGACGTGCCCAGCCGTGGCGATGACGTCAACCAGGAAGGCCGCGAAGTGCCCGCCTCGCTGCCGCGCGTGGACTTCTTCCACTGGGTGCTGGTGGATATTCCGCCCGGCCTGCGCACGATTTCGGCCGGCAGCCACAGCGATGGCGTGATCGCTCGCGGCAAGCCGGGCCCCGAGGCAACCGGCGGCACCGCCGCCGCGGGCGGCCTGCGCCACGGCGTGAACGACTACACCGGCTGGTTCGCCGGCGACCCGGACATGAAGGGCGATTACTACGGCTACGACGGCCCCTGCCCCCCGTGGAACGACACCCTGGTGCACCACTACGTGTTCACCGTCTACGCGCTTGACCTCGACCGCCTGCCGCTGGATGGCACCYTCACGGGGGCGCAGGTGCGCGAAGCGATCCAGGGCCACGTACTGGCGCAGGC
Organism: Cupriavidus sp. 05N39; assembly: GCF_056397325.1. Classification (NCBI taxonomy): domain Bacteria; kingdom Pseudomonadati; phylum Pseudomonadota; class Betaproteobacteria; order Burkholderiales; family Burkholderiaceae; genus Cupriavidus; species Cupriavidus sp. 05N39. Next base: position 33,713 of record NZ_JBFTNE010000011.1, on the reverse strand, counting down.
AGCGATCACGGGCACCTATACCCTCAATCCGAAGCTCGCCGGCCACCCGGCACAGTAAGCTACCGGCAGGCGGTGCGAAGGTACTGTCTGCCAGGGCCGCCACGAGACCGCGTAGCGTCGCGTAAAGGAAACGGCATGTCGCAATTGCCCGGGCCGCATTCGCTGGCCTTCACCCACCTGATCCTGATTCGTCACGGTGAGACCGCCTGGAACCGCGAGCGGCGCCTGCAAGGGCAGCTCGACATCCCGCTCAACGCCACTGGCGTGGCACAGGCAGATGCGCTGGCCCGGGCGCTGGCGGCAGAGCCCATCGACGCGGTCTACGCCAGCGACCTGTCGCGCGCAATGCAGACGGCGGAGCCGCTGGCCGGGGCGCTCGGCCTCGCAGTGCAGCCGGATCCCCGTCTGCGCGAACGCTGCTACGGTGCGCTCGAAGGCATGACCTACGCGGAAGTGGCCGAACAATTGCCCGAGGATTTCGCCAGGTGGCAGGCGCGCATCCCGGACTATGCGCCCGATGGCGGGGAGTCCTTGCTGGCCTTCCATGAGCGCGCGGTGGAAGCCGCGCTGGCGCTGGGGCGCCGCCATCCCGGCGAGCGCATCGCCCTGGTGGCGCACGGCGGTGTGCTGGACTGCCTGTACCGCGAGGCCAACGACATGACGCTGGAAGCGCCGCGGCGACATGAACTGCTCAACGCCAGCATCAACCGCCTGCGCTGCGACAGCGTGCGGCTGACGGTCATGCAATGGGCCGACGTGGACCACCTCGAAGCGCTGACCCTGGACGAAGTCGACCGCCGGGTCCCTTAGCCCCGCTGGCCGCTGCCCGTCAGACGCGCAGGCGGAAGGGCGTGAAATTGGTGTTGCGGTCGTAGTAGTCTTCGCGTTCGGCCTGCTTGAGGAATCGCACCACCTTGTAGGTGACCGGCGTCATCACCACTTCCCAGCCGGTCTTGAGGATGTATTGGGCGATGGCCACCTGGATCACCTTTTCCAGCGGCCATATGCCGTAGAAGGCGATCACGTAGAACAGCGAGGAATCGACCAGTTCACCGGCCAGCGTGGAGCCGATGGTGCGCGTCCACAGCCAGCGGCCTTCGGTCCACAGCTTCATCTTGGCCAGCACGTAGCTGTTGGCGAAGCTGCCGCAGCAGAACGCGATCAGCGAGCCCAGCGCGATGCGCCAGGTATTGCCGAAGACATCTTCCAGGCTCTTCTGGTAGTCGCCCATGAAGGGCGCCACCGGCATCTTCAGCACCACCAGGCTCATGAAGGTGGCGAACGCCAGGGCGGCGAAGCCGGCCCAGACCACGCGGCGGTCGCGCCCGTAGCCGTACACCTCGGTCAGCACGTCGCCAAAAATATAGGAAATCGGGAAGAACAGCACGCCCGCGCCGAAGGTCACCGGGCCGATCCACGGCAGCGTGACCTGGGCCGCCTTGGCCGCGCCGATAAGATTGGAGCAAAGCAGGACCGTGACGAACGCCACCATCACGAGGTCGTAGTAACGGTAGACGCGCCCGGTGTGGCCGGGCGTGGCTGTGGATGTGGTCATCGGGGTGTTCCGGGGGCGGCCTTGCCGCGATTATGCCAGCCACGCAAACACCGTGCCTGTGACGCAGGCGAACGCAGCCCTGGCCCGGAGGCCAAGGCTGACCGAAATGGCCCCGGGGCTAGATGTTCAGCTTGCCGATCTTGGAGCCATCCAGCGAGATGTCGAACATCAGGCCTGCATTGGTCTGCACGAAGCCGATCACCGGCTGCTGGCCGGTGATGGTATCGAGCTTGCCATTGGCTCCGACCTTGGCGAGCGCCACGCTGGCATCGGCGCCGACCGTCCAGCCGCTGCTGTTGACGAACTTGTTGTAGGCCTCGGGCGTCATGAACATCAGCACCACGGCCTTGGACTGGCCGCCTGCCGTCAGGCCGATCATGCCCGAGGTGGTGCGGTAATAGCCCACCGACGCTCCCTTGGAGCGCAGCACGCCTTCGCCATATTCGCCGCCGATCCCCAGGCCTGCCGACAGCACGCGCGGGAAGATCAGGATCCCCTGCGCGCGATTGGCCAGTTCGCGCGAGCCATCGACCGTCGAAAACAGCCGGTTGATTGCGCCATCGGCGCCCGCGTCGATCTCTTGCCTCTTTGCCGCGGCATCGGTTGGCGAATTGGTGCCCGTGGTGGTGCAGCCCGCGGCAAAGGCGGTGGCCACGACCAGGCCCGAGCCCGCCATCCGGGTAACAAACTGGCGTCGATTCATGTGCTCTCTCCTGTCTGGGAAAAGTTAGCCGGCCGTCTGGCGTCTGACGTCGCCGTGTTTCGGCGGTCGGGGCTAAGTCATTGTGGACAAGGAGGCAGCCGCCAGCAATGCACGACAAAAGAATTGTCTGCGGGGCTCGAAAGTATTTAATGCGGGGAGCGTTGGGAGGAATCCTATGCGTCGCCTGTGGCGGCCCGAGTGCGGGAAGCGGTCGCGAGGGCTACGGGGAGACCGGGCTACAACCGCCTGGCCTCAACGTCAGGATCCCCCCTTGCGTGCGCACGTTGTTGCAAGCGGTTGCTCTTTCCGGCTTACGCCGGCGGCAGCTCGCCGCTTTCGACGCTCTCGCCGGGCGCGGCCAGGCCGAAGTGGCGGTAGGCGGCGGCAGTGGCCATGCGGCCTCGTGGCGTGCGCTGCAGGTAGCCCTGCTGGATCAGGAAGGGTTCAAGCACGTCCTCGATGGTGTCTCGCTCCTCGCCGATGGCGGCGGCAAGGTTGTCGACGCCTACCGGGCCGCCGCTGAATTTGAGCAGGATCGCTTCCAGCAGCTTGCGATCCATCAGGTCGAAGCCGACTGCGTCCACGTCGAGCATGGCGAGGGCGGCGTCGGCGATGGTGCGTGTGATGTTTCCGTCTCCCTTGACCTCCGCATAGTCGCGCACGCGGCGCAGCAGGCGGTTGGCGATCCGTGGCGTGCCGCGCGCGCGGCGCGCGATTTCCAGCGCGCCCATCGGGTCGATGCGGGCCCCCAGCAATTGCGCGGAGCGCGTGACGATGCGGCCCAGTTCCTCGGCGGTGTAGAACTCCAGCCGCGCGACGATGCCGAAGCGGTCGCGCAGCGGGTTGGTCAGCATGCCGGCGCGGGTGGTGGCGCCGACCAGCGTGAAGGGCTGCAGATCGAGCTTGACCGAGCGCGCGGCCGGGCCTTCGCCGATCATGATGTCGATCTGGTAGTCCTCCAGGGCCGGGTACAGGATTTCCTCGACCACCGGCGAGAGGCGGTGGATCTCGTCGATGAACAGGACGTCGTTGGCTTCCAGGTTGGTCAGCAATGCGGCCAGGTCGCCGGGGCGCTCCAGCACCGGGCCGGAGGTCTGGCGCAGGTTGACGCCCATCTCACGGGCAATGATGTGCGCCAGTGTCGTCTTGCCCAGTCCCGGCGGCCCGAACAACAGGACATGGTCGAGCGCTTCGCGGCGGTTGCGCGCGGCATGCATGAAAATGTCCAGCTGGCCGCGCACTTTCTCCTGGCCGACGTATTCGTCGAGCAGCTTGGGACGCAGCGCCCGCTCGAACGCCTCCTCGTTGGGGGAGACGGCGGTAGGGGCGATCACGCGATCGGCGCTCCGGTCGGTGGCTAGCTTGTCGGTTTCGATCATGTTTCTGGTGCGGGCAAAGTGGTTGGATTGTAGCCCTTCCGGGCACGGCGCCGGCCGCACGGGCCCGGCGCAGCCAGCGCAGACTCAATCCTGGAGGCCCCTCCGGCTTGCCCTCGATCCGGCCCGGTCAGCCCTTGGACAGGGATTTCAGCGCCAGCTTGATGCCGTCAGACACGCCGGTGCCCGCCGGCACCTGCTTGATGGCCAGCGCCGCCTCTTTCTCCGAATAACCGAGCGCCAGCAGCGCGTTGAGGATGTCGACGGCGTTGTCGTGCACCGGCGTGCTGCCGGGCGCGTGGCCAAGCTCGGCGCCGAGCTTGCCCTTGAGTTCGAGCAGCAGGCGCTCGGCGGTCTTCTTGCCGATACCCGGCACCCGCGTCAGGCGTCCGGCTTCCTGCAGCGTGATCGCCTGCGCCAGCTCGCTGACCGACATCCCCGAGAGCACCGCCAGCGCCATGCGCGCGCCGATGCCGGTGATCTTGATCAGTTCGCGGAAGGTGTTGCGCTCGGTGGCGCTGCCGAATCCGTACAGCAGGTGCGCGTCCTCGCGCACGATCTGCTGCGTCAGCAGGGTGACGGGCTGGCCGACGGCGGGCAGGTTGTAGAACGTACTCATCGGCACGTCGATCTCATAGCCGACGCCGTGGCAATCGACCAGCAGATGCGGGGGATTCTTCTCGATGAGTGTGCCGGCGATGCGTCCGATCATGGTGTGGTGTCTGCTGCGAATTGCGGCGCGCGCGCCTGGAATCAGTGAAGTGCGACAGCAGCGGCGCCCGAAGCGTCTCGCCATCGCGAAGCCCGCCAGTGTAGCCCAGCGTGCGGCGCGCCGGCGATCCGCGCGCCGCTTTCCCGGTTTGCTCCGGGCTAGCGTCCCGGTGTGTCCACCGCTTGCCGGCCCAGCGCCGGATCATCAGTGAAGAAGCCGTCGATACCGGCGGCGAGGAAGGCCTGTACCTCGCGCACCATGCCGGCGGGACTGCGCGTGGCATCGTCGCCGCCGGTGCGCAGGTTGCGCGGCAGGAAGCTGTTCTCCGGGCGGAAGGTATAGGGATGGACCAGCAGCCCGGCGGCGTGCGCGCTGCGCACCAGCGCGGTCGGCGTGCCGAGGTTGCCGCTGGCGTCGCGCGGCACCACGCTGGATTTCTCCGGGCCGATGCCGTTGGCGTAGCTGGCCACCTCGCGCAGCCCGACCGGCGTCATCATGTCGGCGAACGTGCGCGTATCGCCGGCCAGGCGCCAGTCGGCCGGGCGGTTCCTGGCGCCGCCCATCAATTGCACGAGCTTCACGTTGGGCATGCTGTTGCCCAGGCGCTGGTGCAGATCGCGCAGGTTGCCAGTCTCGAACGACTGCACGAACACCGGCGCGCTGCGCGTGTATGCGTGTGCCCGCAGCGTGGCCACCAGCTTTTCTTCCAGCGGCAGGCCGATGCCGCGGAAATAGCTCGGGTGCTTGGTTTCCGGATAGAGCCCGATCACCCGTCCGCTGCGCTGCGAAGCCCTGGCCACCATTTCGATGATTTCGTCGAAGGTGGGGATTTCGTACTTGTCGTTGTACTGGGTATTGGCCTTGCGCAACTGCGGAATGCGCTCGCGCGCGCGCAGCGTCTTCAGTTCGGCCAGCGTGAAGTCTTCGGTGAACCAGCCATCCAGGCGCTCGCCGTCGATCACCTTGATGCGCTTGCGGCTGGCGAACTGCGGCAACTCGGCTACGTTGGTCGTGGTGCCGATCTCGTTCTCGTGGCGGGCCACCAGCACGCCGTCGCGGGTCATTACCAGGTCAGGCTCGACTACATCGGCGCCGTCCTCGATGGCGCGCTCGTAGGAAGCCAGCGTGTGTTCCGGGCGCAGCGCACTGGCGCCGCGGTGTCCGATCACCAGGGCCTTGGGTGCGGCAGGCGCCGGGCTCGGGGCCGGAGTTGCGGGCGTGGTGGCAACAGGCGGCGCCGCGCAGCCGGAGAGGATCGCGGCGGCAAGCGCGGACAACAGTGCGGGCACGCGGAGGGATCGGGACGAACTCAAGGCGCGGAACGAGCGGGGCATGCGGCATCCTTTGACAGGGAACCGCTCGATTGTAAGAGACTTGCCGGTGCCGGCCGGGACTAGCCGATCAGGCGGCCGCGCCGTACGCGCATGCCTTTGCGTATCAGGTCCGGAGCCAGCCCGGTCAGCGCGTCGAGCGTGTTGCTGCCATTGGCATGGCAGATGGCCATGCCAAGCGCATCGGCGGCGTCGGAGCTGGGCCGGCCCGTCAAGCTCAGCAGGCGCATCACCATCTCCTGCACCTGCTCCTTGTTGGCGCGGCCGTAGCCGACGACTGCCACTTTCAACTGGAGGGCGGTGTACTCGAACACCGGCAGGCCGTAACTCACCAGGCCGCAGATTGCCGCGCCGCGAGCCTGGCCCAGCAGGAGGGTGGATTGCGGGTTGACGTTGACGAACACCTTCTCGATCGCTGCGCAATCGGGGGCGTAGGTGCGGGTGACTTCGCTGATGCCGTCGAAGAGGGTCTTCAGCCTTGCAGGCAAGCCGCTGTCGCCGTCGCTCTTGATGGTGCCGGAGGCGATGTAGGTTAGCTTGTTGCCGTGCTTTTCCAGCACGCCGAAGCCGGTGGTGCGGAGGCCGGGGTCGATGCCGAGGATACGCATGGGGTTTGTTGCTCGGCTAATGAGGGTGATTGCGTGATTGGGGGATTGTAGCGCTGAGTTTGCTTTTGGGGATTTTTGGGGGGTGTAGCTAAAGGCAACTGCTTGACTTCAAAGTCAAAGGCTTAAAGTCAAAAGCAGTTTCACCACCCCTGCGGGGCGGCGACCTACTTTCTTGTCTTGCCAAGAAAGTAGGCAAAGAAGGCGCCCCATACGGCCTGGTACACCTTGACGGCTCGCTTCGCATCGCGGGCTGGTGTGGCCCGCCCCTGGGGCGCTCCACACGGCTACACCGAATTTTGATCGGGCGATATCGCTGTTTCTTTGTGCTGGTTGGCGCCCTCTCCCGCTTGCGGGAGAGGGCGGGCGCTTGCTATGCCACGATGGGTTGTTTGCCCAGCCCGTGACAATCGCCCGGACCAGGCCCGGACCTCAATGCCGGAAGTGGCGGACGCCGGTCAGCACCATCGCCACGCCGCGCTCGTCCGCGGCGGCGATCACTTCGTCATCGCGCATGGAGCCGCCCGGCTGGATCACGCAGGTGGCACCTGCGTCCACCACCACATCCAGGCCGTCGCGGAACGGGAAGAACGCATCCGAAGCCACCGCCGAACCCGTCAGCGTCAGCCCTGCATTCTGTGCCTTGATGCTGGCGATCCGTGCCGAATCGACCCGGCTCATCTGGCCGGCGCCAACGCCCAGCGTCATCCCGCCGCCACAGAACACGATGGCGTTCGACTTGACGAACTTGGCCACGCGCCATGCAAACATCAGGTCGGCCATTTCCTTCGGGGTCGGCTGGCGCTTGGTCACCACGCGCAGTTCGTCCTGTTGCACGTTCCGGGCGTCCGGGCTCTGCACCAGCAGGCCGCCGCCGACGCGCTTGAAGTCAAACGGGTTGAGGCCCGCGCCCAGCGGGATTTCCAGCAGGCGCACGTTCTGCTTGGCGGTGAACACCGCGCGCGCGCCGGCGGTGAAGGACGGGGCGATCAGCACTTCGACGAATTGCTTGGCCACGATCTGCGCGGCGGCTTCGTCGAGTTCGGCATTGAAGGCGATGATGCCGCCGAAGGCCGAGGTCGAGTCGGTCTTGAAAGCCTTTTCATAGGCTTCCAGCGCGTTGGCGCCTACCGCCACGCCGCACGGGTTGGCGTGCTTGATGATCACGCAGGCGGCGCCGTTGGCGGGGCTGAAGGACTTGACGCATTCCCACGCGGCGTCGGCGTCGGCGATGTTGTTGTAGGACAGTTCCTTGCCCTGCAGCTGCTTGTAGTTGGCCAGCGCGCCTTCGGGTGCCTTCAGGTCGCGGTAGAACGCGGCCGACTGGTGCGGGTTCTCGCCGTAGCGCATTTCCTGCACCTTTTCGAAGGCCAGGTTGAGCGTCTGCGGGTAGGCGCTGCGAGTCTGGTGCGACTTGTCCGCGCCGAGGCTGGTCAGGTAGTTGGTGATTGCACCGTCATACTGCGCGGTGTGGGCGAACACCTTGGTGGCCAGGCGGAAATTGGTCTCGTAGCCGACGCTGTTGGCGTTGGCGCGCATTTCGGCCAGCACCGGCGCGTAGTCGGCCGGGTCCACCACGACGGTGACGTCGCGGTGGTTCTTGGCAGCCGAGCGCAGCATGGTGGGGCCGCCGATGTCGATGTTCTCGATGGCGTCCGGCAGCGTGCAGTCATCCTTGGCCACGGTCTGCTGGAACGGGTACAGGTTGACCACCAGCAGGTCGATGGTGGGGATGTTGTGCTCGGCCAGCGCGGCCATGTGCTCGGGCAGGTCGCGGCGGGCCAGGATGCCGCCATGCACCTTCGGGTGCAGGGTCTTGACGCGGCCGTCGAGCATTTCGGGGAAACCGGTGTAGTCGGCCACTTCCGTGACCGGCAGGCCGGCTTCGGCGAGCAGCTTGGCGGTGCCGCCGGTGGASAGCAGCGTGACGCCGAGCGTGTTGAGCTCGCGGGCAAATTCGACGATGCCGGTCTTGTCGGATACGGAGAGGAGGGCTTGCTTGATCATGGCTGTGGGGAACACTTCAAAGTAAACCGTGCTGCTGCAACTTCTTGCGCAGCGTATTGCGATTGATGCCCAGGTAGGCGGCAGCGAGCGACTGGTTGCGCTCGGCGCGCGCCATCACTGCTTCAAGCAGCGGCCGTTCCACGGCTTCGAGCACCATGTTGTACATATTCGACGGCTCTTCGCCGTCCAGGTCGCGAAAGTAGGCACCCAGGCTGTCCCGGATGCACTGGTCGATAGCGTTGCGGCTCATGCGGCAAGCAACTCCCCGTTATTGTTGTTGTTCGACTCGTTGCGTTTCTCTTCGTCGGCGTCGTCCGCGCCCTCCTCCACGTAGACCAGGCGCTCGGACAGCTGCGCCTGCTCGTCGAAGAAGGCGTTGACCGCGGCCAGCTGGGCCGTGGTGCTGTCCAGCGTGTTCATGCGGTGGCGGAACAGGTTGGCGCCGGCCAGGCCGCGCGTGTACCAGGCAATGTGCTTGCGCGCGGTGCGCACGCCGGTGAACTCGCCGTAGAAGTCGTAGTGATCTTCCAGATGCGCGTTCATGATGGCGCGGATTTCGGCGACTTCCGGCTGCGGCAGCAGCTCGCCGGTGGCGAGGTAGTGCTCGATCTCGCGGAACAGCCAGGGCCGGCCCTGCGCCGCGCGGCCGATCATGATGGCATCGGCGCCCGTCACGGCGAGCACATGCTTGGCTTTTTGCGGCGAGGTGACATCGCCATTGGCGACCACGGGAATCGAGACCGCTGCCTTGACCGCGGCAATGGTCTCGTACTCGGCTTCCCCCTTGTACAGATCGGCGCGCGTGCGGCCGTGCACGGTGAGCATGCTGATGCCGGCATCCTCGACCATGCGGGCCACGCGCAGCGCATTGCGGTTCTGGCGGTCCCAGCCGGTGCGGATCTTGAGCGTGACGGGCACGCGGTCGCCAACCGCGGCGACCACCGCCTCGACGATGCGAACCACCAGCGGCTCGTTCTGCAGCAGCGCCGAGCCGGCGGCGACATTGCACACCTTCTTCGCCGGGCAGCCCATGTTAATGTCGATGATCTGCGCGCCGCGATCCACGTTATAGCGCGCCGCCTCGGCCATCATGGCGGGCTCCGCACCCGCGATCTGGACCGAGATCGGCTCGACTTCGCCGGTGTGGTTGGCGCGGCGCATGGTCTTCTCGCTCTTCCACAGCTGTGCGTTGGAGGCGACCATCTCGGACACCGCATAGCCCGCGCCGAGCTGCTTGCACAGCTGGCGGAAGGGCCGGTCCGTCACACCGGCCATGGGCGCGACGAACAGGTTGTTGCGGAGTTGGTGCGGTCCGATTTGCACGATATAAGACTGGCGAGGGCCGCCAGGCGGCCCGCAACGAGACAAAAATGAAAATGGCATACCCTGCCGAAACGTTGCTCGGCGTCATTCAGTGGGCATGTGCGAGGGCAGGATTTTACCGCCAAACGGCCCGGGTTGCTCAAGATTTGAGCAAATATTGCTCCGGTCCGGGTGGCAGGCGAGGGTGCCGGCGCCGCCGCTAGCGGCGCGTGCCGTACATCATCTGGCGCGCCAGCGCGTCCTTGAGCGGGCCCAGGCAGGCAAGCGCCGCCAGCGACGCGCCGCGCGCGTGGGCGGCGAGCGGGTAGGAGACGCCGAACACGCGGGGCAGCAGGTCGGTTACGCCGATGGTGATGGCGCGATCCCGCTTTTGTTGCGCCGCAAACGCCAGCAAGGCCTGCGGTCCGCAGCCGGTGCGCAGGGCGCCAGCCAGGGCAAATGCGTCGCGCAGGCCCAGGTTGAGGCCCTGGCCGGCGACGGGATGGAGTGTCTGCGCCGCATTGCCGACCGCGACGATGCGGCCCTGCACGGTGACTGGTGCGGCATTCAGTCCGAGCGGGAAGGCGTGCCGCTTGCCGATGCCGGTGAAGCGGCCCATGCGCGGGCCGAAGGCTTGCTCCAGCTCGGCGAGGAACTCGGCTTCGGGCAATGCCAGGCGGTGCGCCGCCCGCTCCGGCGGACAGCACCAGACCAGGGCGTAGCCGGGCGTGCCGTGCTCCTCGTGTGGCAGCAGGGCCAGTGGCCCTTCCTCGGTGAAGCGTTCCCAGGCCCAGCCCGGCTGCGGGCGCGAGCACGCCACATGGGCAACGATCGCGGTCTGGCCATAGTCGCGCCGGTATTTTTGACCCTGGACGCCGCGGGTGGACTGCTGATGGAACAGCCCGCCTTCGGCTTGCACAGCCAGGCGCGCGTTAAAGACGACCGGCTGGCGGTCATGCGTATGGCCGCTCAGGTGTACCAGCCCGACGCTTTCGTCTGCAATGCGGTCCGCGCCGGCTTGCGGGGCGCGCTGCTCCAGGCGATCGATGCGCGTGTCGTAGGCTCGCGCCAGGCGCTCGCCGTCGGTGCCGGGGGCGGCATGGATCGCCTGGCCCAGCGCGCGCTCAAGTGATTCGCACAGATCGCCGTAGCGCACCACGTAACCGAGCGCGGGAACATCGTAGTCGTCGCGGTGCAGCTTGACGTGGCCAAAGCGCCCGCGTTGCGACACGTGGATATGCTCGATCGGCGTGACCGCCCGGGGCCAGGCGCCGATCTGCTCCAGCAACTGGCGGCTGCCGTAGGACAGCGCAATGGCACGCGGGTCGCGCGCCGCGCGCGCCGGGGTGGCGGCGTCGATCAGCGTCAGGCGCCACGGGCTCCTGCGCAGCAGCAGGCATGCCAGCGCGAGGCCTACCGGCCCTGCGCCGACGATGGCGATATCCGGGAAGGCCGCGCCGGGGGCGCGTTCAGTGCTTGCCGGACTCATGCGCACTGTCGTCAGGTTGGGCGGCCGGGTGACTGTCGTTGCCCACGTTGTCCGAGCTGGCCTCCACGGCCTGCGCGCCCCGCTTCCAGCAGTTGGCATCCGTGCGGTGCTTGCCCGCCGCGGCATCGCGCAAGGCGTTGTCCAGCTTCTGCTGGCTGAAACCGGGGAAGGCCTGCAGGCGTTCCACCAGCGCCGCGTGATTGACCGCGTTGAGCGGCACCACGCAGCCCCGGGGCGTGCCGTCGGCGGCCGGGTCGCCGACCAGGATCAGCCAGGCGGGGCCAGCCCACGGTTCACGGTTCGAGACCCGCACCACCACGCGTTCGATCGCGTCCCACTCAAGCTCTTCGCGCTGGCCGTCGGGGCGATGCACCACCACGCGGTCATCGTAGAGATTGACCACGAACGGTTGCGCGGGATCGTAGGAGGGCGCGCGGCTGGTTTCCACGCGATTGCCTACCGGAAGTACCTTGCGTAGCCAGCCAATCATCGTGCACCTCCCGCGTCGCGCATCAGCGCTTCAATTTCGTCAGCCTTGACCGGGGCGCCGCGCGTCATCAGCTCGCAGGCGCCATGGGTCACCACGGCATCGTCCTCGATGCGGATGCCGATATGCCAGAAGCGCTCCGGCACATCCGGTGCCGGGCGCACGTAAATGCCGGGCTCCACCGTCAGCACCATGCCGGGCTCCAGCGGACGCCAGGGGCGCTCGCCCTCTGCCGGCGCGGCGCCGGGCACGCGGTACTCGCCCACGTCATGCACGTCCATGCCGAGCCAGTGGCCAGTGCGGTGCATGTAGAACTGGCGGTAGCTGCCGTTGGCCAGCACATCGTCGATGCTGCCGCAGCGGTCGCGGTCGAGCAGGCCGGTATCGAGCATGCCCTGCGCCAGCACGCGCGTGGCGGCGTCGTGCGGCACGTTGTAGGGCACGCCGGCGCGGGTCTCGGCAATGGCGGCTTCCTGCGCGGCCACCACCAGGTCGTACAGCTCGCGCTGGGCCGGCGAGAAGCGGCCGGAGACGGGGAAGGTGCGGGTGATGTCGGAGGCGTAGCCATCGAGCTCGCAGCCCGCGTCGATCAGGCACAGTTCGCCGTCGCGCAGTTCCGCAGGGCCGGCGCGGTAGTGCAGCACGCAGGCATTGGGTCCGGCGGCGACGATCGAGTTGTAGGCGACGCTCTGCGCGCCATGGCGGCGGAACTCATACAACAACTCGGCTTCCAGGTGGTACTCGCGCAGCCCCTGGCGCGACGTGCGCATGGCGCGCACATGGGCCTGTGCCGAGATCTCGGCGGCGCGGCGCATGGTGGCTATCTCGCCAGCGTCCTTGAACAGGCGCATCTCGTCGAGGATGGTGCGGATGTCGAATGCCGCCGACGGCGCCGTTACGCCGGCGCGTCCTTGCATGCGTACCGTTTCCAGCCAGCGGCGTACCTGCATGTCGGTGCGGGTGTTGGAGGCCAGCGGGTAAGCCACCACAGCGTGGTTGGCCAGCAGCGGCGGCAGCAGCGCATCGATCTCCTCGACCGAATGGGCTTCGTCGAAGCCGAAGGCGGCCTGCGCGCCTTCCGGGCCATAGCGGAAGCCGTCCCAGATCTCGCGCTCCTCGTGCTTGGGGCGGCAGAACAGGATGCTGCGCTCGGCGCCGGATGCCTGTGCCACCATCACCAGCACCGCCTCGGGCTCGGTGAAGCCGGTCAGGTAATAGAAATAGCTGTCGTGGCGATAGGGGTAGTCGCTGTCGCGGTTGCGCATGGCTTCCGGCGCGGTGGGCAGGATCGCCACGCCGCCGCCGGCGGCGCGCAGTTGCTGCAGCACGCGGGCGCGCCGGTCGCGACAGGCGAGAAGGAGGGCGGAGTCGGGTGCGGACATGTGTGGGGCCACGTGGATGGGGAATAGGGCAGATTCTACCGCCGCCGGATTGCCGGCGGCGGTACTTGGCCTGGCAGGCCGCTCAGTGCAGGGGCGCGGCGGCCGCGCCGCGCCGGGCTTGTACCTGGGCATCCAGGGCCGCCAGCTGGGCCGGCGTGCCGACGTTTTCCCAGATGCCATCGAAGCGCTCCCCGCTGGCCAGGCCGGCGGCCACCGCCGCGCGGTAATAGGGCGTCATGGCAACTTTCTGCCCCGGCTCGATGGCGATGAACAGCCTGGTGTCGTACAGGCCTATATTGCCGAAGGTCAGGGCCGGAGCTGCCGGCGTTGGCGCGGGCAACAGCACGCCATCCGCACCCAGCGCGAAATCGCCGTCCGGATGGAACGGCGGATTGGGCACCATCACCAGGTGCATGCGTGGCTCGGGCGCGCCGGCCATGGCAAGCGCGCGGGGCAGCAGGGCGCGGAAGTCGAAGTCGGTGAAGATGTCGCCGGATACGGCCAGGAAGATCTCCCCGCGCGCGGGCGCGGCCGACAGCAGCGGCAGCGCCTGGGCAATGCCGCCGGCGGTTTCCAGCGCGCTGGACTCGGCCGAGTACGCCAGGCGCACGCCGAACCGGCTGCCGTCGCCGAGCGCTTGTTCGATCTGCCCGCCAAGCCAGGCGTGATTGATCACGATGTCCTTGAAGCCGGCACGCGCCAGCGCCTCGATCTTCCAGGCGATCAGCGGCTTGCCGCCGACCGCCAGCAGCGGCTTGGGGCAGGTATCGGTGAGCGGGCGCATGCGCTCACCGCGCCCGGCTGCAAAAATCATGGCTTTCAATGCACGGTCTCCGGCGCTTATTTCAGCGCGTGGTTCAGCAGGTACGTCATCGCGATCAGGGTGGCCATGCCGCCGGCGATGGTCCAGCCGATGCTGCGTGTTTTCGCTGCAATGACGATGGCCACCAGGCCGGCCACCAGGCGCGCGTTGCCGGGGCCGATATCGACCTGGCCGCCGCGCATCAGCAGGTCGGGCGCAATCAGCGCGGACAGCATGGCGGCCGGCACGAACTGCAGCGCGGTGCGGAACCACGACGGCAGCCGCACCCGGCCTTCCACGGCGATGAACGACAGGCGGATCAGGAAAGTGGCGAGGCCGGCGCCGATGAACACCAGCAACAAGGTCATCTCGCTCACGCGGCGGGCTCCGTGGAGGCCGGCTTGGGCTGCCCGCGGCCCTTGCCCAGCAGCAGCATGCCGGCGGCAATGCCTCCGAGTGCCGCCACCATCAGGCCAAGTTTGTGCGGCATGCCGAAACAGGCCACGGCCAGCGCCGTCGCCACCAGCGCCGCGGCGGCGTGGGAGCGGTGCTTGATGCCCGGCACGATGATGGCGATAAAGGTGAGCGGCAGGAAGAAATCGAGCGGCCAGTCGCGCGGAACCTGGGCGCCGACCAGCACGCCCGCCAGCGTCGAGACCTGCCAGCTGGCCCACAGCGCGAAACCCGCGCCAAAGAAGAACCAGTGGCGGTAGCGCTTGTGCGCGTCGTCGTCGGACAGGCGCCGCGTCATGGCGGCGAAAGCCTCGTCGGTCAGCAGGTAGGCGATCAGCGCCTTCCAGCGGCCCGGCAAGTGCGCCAGCGCGGGAGCCAGGGTGGCCGAGTACAACGCATGACGCAGGTTGACCATGGCCACGGTCACGGCGATCAGCACGGCCGGCGTGCCCGCCGCCCACAACTGCGTCAGGATCATCTGCGAGGCGCCGCCGAATACGATCGCGCTCATGGCGCAGGCCAGCCATGCGGGCATGCCGGCGTTGACTGCCAGCACGCCATAAATCAGGCCGAACGGCGCCACGCCGAGCAGCATGGGCGCCAGCGCGCGCACGCCCGCCCACCATTCGCCCCGGCGGGTGAGGGGCGGCGGAGGTTCGCTACCGGGCGTGATGAGCGTCACATGCGTCACTGCGGGATATCAGAACGTATAGCCGACAGGTCGCTCGACGCCGTCGAGCGCGTCGAACAGGCGTACCAGCTTGCGCAGTTCGATGTAGCGGCCGGCCACCTGGCGGGCGTACTTCAGCACCAGCGGCAGGTTGGCCAGGTAGCCGTCCTTGCCGTCGCGGTGGTACAGGCGGGCAAAAATGCCGAGTATCTTGAGGTGGCGCTGCAGGCCCATCCACTCGAAATCCCGGTAGAACTCGCCAAAATCGGCGGCCACCGGCAGCCCGGCCTTGCGCGCGCGTTCCCAGTAGCGGATCAGCCAGTCGAGCTGCTSCTSYTCGTCCCAYTCKATRTAGGCRTCGCGCCASAGCGAGACCGCGTCRTAGGTGRYSGGGCCGATCACSGCGTCCTGGAARTCCAGGATGCCGGGGTTGGCCCCGCCGTCCAGCACCATCAGGTTGCGCGAGTGATAGTCGCGGTGGACATAAACCTGCGGCTGCGCCAGGTTGTTGGCCAGGAGCGTCTGCATCACTTCGGCCAGGCCGGCTTCCTGGTCGGGCGTCAGCGTGACGCCGAGGTGCCGTGCTACATACCACTGCGGGAACAGGTCGAGTTCGCGCTGCAGCAGCGCGCGGTCGTAGGCGGGCAGGGCGCCGGGCCGGGTCGCGAGCTGGATTTTCACCAGCGAAGCGGATGCATCGTCATACAACTGGCGCGCGCTGCCAGCGTCCAGGCGGGACAGGTAAGTGGTGTTTCCGAGGTCGCTCAGCAGCAGGAATCCTTGCTCTAGATCCTGCGCCAGTACCCTGGGCACGGTCACGCCGGCTGCGCCGAACAATTCCGCCACATGGATGAAGGGGCGGCAGTCCTCCTGCGCGGGCGGCGCATCCATCACGATGACGGTGGGATATTCCGGGTGGCTGGTGGTGGCACGGAAGTAACGCCGGAAGCTGGCATCGGCGGATGCCGGGGTGCAGGAATCGGGGTTGACGGGCCAGGATGGACCGAGTCCGGACACCCAGACTTTGAGCTGGTCGAGACGCGGGTCGAGTGGATGAGCTGCCATGCCGGAAAGGGAGAATAGGATGCCCCGTATAATACCCGACCAGACCCGGGCCCCGGGGCGGCTCCCAGGCGGGCCGTCCATGGCCCGACAGCCTGCTCCGGCGGCGGCTGGCGGCTGCTGTGCCGCCGCCGCCGCTCTGACTCATGACCCGCTCGCATGACCGAACAACGACGATCACCGAACCAGAAGGCAAGCAAGACATTGGCGCGACGCCCCGGAAGCGCATTGCGCCCGCTCGTGTTGGCCATGGCCGGCTGGTCGGTGGGCGTTCACGCGCAGGCCGTGAGTTCCGCCATCCCCGACCTGCCGGTGGCCGAGCCCGCCGCCGAACAGGTGCCCGAGACCCCGCCGGTACCCGGCGAGCTGGTGCCACGCCTGGCCGAACCGGGCAACGCCAAGACCAGGCCCGCCGAGCCGGACGACAATCCGCCCACCTTTGCCTCGGGCGACCGCATGACCGGCTATAACCAGCGCGGCGTGGAACTCGAAGGCAACGCGGAGCTGCGCCGCGCGGGCGGCGTGGTCAAGGGCGACAAGCTCACTTACGACCAGGACAGCGACGAGGCTTTCGTCCACGGCAACGCCCGTATTTCGCGCGACGGCTCGCTCGCGGTCGGGCCGGAAGCCCGGCTGAAGGTGGAGGCCAACGAAGGCTACATGCTGTCGCCGGACTACTATTTCCAGGAAACCGGCGGCTCGGGCAAGGCCGAGCGCATCGATTTCATCGACAAGAACCTCAGCACGATCAAACGCGCCACCTATACGACCTGTTCGCCCGACAATGCGGACTGGTATTTCAGTGCCCGCGAGCTGGATATCGACAGCGACCGCCAGGTCGGCACCGCCTACGGCGGCGTGCTGCGCTTCTTCGACGTGCCGATCATGGGGGCGCCGGTGTTCAGTTTCCCCTTGAACAGCGAGCGCCGCAGCGGCGTGCTTCCGCCGCTGTTCGGATATGGCTCCAAGTCCGGCGCGGACCTCACGGTTCCGTACTACTTCAATATCGCGCCCAACCGCGACCTGACAATATTCCCGCGTGTGTTGACTTCCCGCGGGGTGCAGCTGGGCTCCGATTACCGCTATATCGGCGAGGGTTATTCGGGACGCATCCGCGGCGAATTCCTGCCGGACGACCAGAAGACCAAGACCAACCGCTGGGCATACTCGGTCCAGCACTACCAGAACATCGCCAAGGGCCTGAACGCGTACGTCAACCTGAACAAGGTATCGGACGACCAGTACCCCGACGACCTGACCCGCTCGGTAACGCAGGCAACGCTGCGCCAGTACACGCAGGAAGGCGGAGTCAGTTACAACTGGCAGGATCTGACTGTATTGGCGCGGGTGCAGAAGTTCCAGACGCTGGCGCCGAGCCAGCCCTCGTACGAACGCGTGCCGCAGCTCAATGCGAAGTACATTCGCTACGACCTGGGCGGTTTCGATGTGCAGGTGGATACCGATTACACGCGCTTTCGCATTCCGCTGAGTACAAGCGGCACGCAGCAGCCCCAGGGCGAGCGGGTCTATTTCCAGCCCTCGATCAGCTACCCGATCCTCCGGCCGGGCTGGTTCGTCACGCCCAAGGTGACGTTCAGTGCCACCCAGTACCAGATGGAGCCGTCCACCAACACGCCCGGTGCGCCGAATACGCTGACCCGGACATTGCCGACCGTGAGCCTGGACTCGGGCATGACCTTCGAGCGCGACGCGCCGAGCGTGAGCCGGCTGTTTGGCGTCAACTACGTGCAGACGCTTGAGCCACGCCTGTTCTATGTCTACACGCCATTTCGCGACCAGAGCCAGTTCCCGCTGTTCGATACGGTACAGTCCGACTTTGGCTATGGTCAGATTTTCAGCGAGAACCCGTTCACCGGTTATGACCGCATCGCCGATAACAACAAGGTGACGGCGGGCGTGACCACGCGCCTGATCGAAGCCAGCAGCGGGATCGAGCGCTTCCGCGGCACCATCGCCCAGCGCTATGACCTGACCGGCCAGCGCGTGCAGCTCAACGGCACCGACCCTGCCGGCCAGACTGGTTATTCCGATCTGCTGGCCGCCACCACGATCCAGATGTTCAAGGGTTACTACCTCGATGCCGGGCTGCAGTACAACCCCTCGAGCGACCGTGTGATCTATTCGAATATCGCCTTCTCGTGGCGGCCCGAGGTGCGCAAGACGCTGAATATCGGCTATCGCTACCGCCGCCCGACCTCGGTGACGGACAATACCGCCATTGACCAGTTCGAGATTTCGAGCCAGTGGCCAGTGACCCAGCGCACCTATGGCATTGGCCGGGTAGCGTTCGACCTGAACGCGAGCCAGCTGGTCGATGCGCTGGCCGGCTTCGAATACGCGGCGGATTGCTGGGTGGGACGTGTCGTCTACCAGCGCTTCCGCAACACCACGCAGGGCTACACCGGGCGCATCTTCTTCCAGGTGGAGTTCCGCGGGTTGTCCAAGATTGGCTCCAATCCGCTGGATGTGCTGCGGCTGAACGTGCCGGGTTATGAGCCCGTCGTCGCCAGGCCTGTGATCCCATCCCAGCTCGACCACTATGAATGACGGACCATGATGAAACGTCAAGAATTCACCGCGATCTCCTCCTTGTCGTCCCGCCTGACCGGCTGGCAAAGCCTTTTGCTGAGCGCGCTGCTGGCTGCTTTCGCGCTGCCCGCCGCGGCGCAGCTGAAGGCTCCCGGGCAGAAGGCCACCGGCATTTTCATGCCCCAGGCCGGTGGCAGCGCCGCTGCTTCGCCCAGCCAGCCGCGCCTGGGCGTATCGCAGCCCGGCACGAGCGCCCAGCGCTCGCAACTGGTGGACGAGGTGGTGGCGATCGTCAACAGCAGTGTGATTACCCGGCGTGAACTGCTGGACCGCGCCGACGATATCGAATCGCAGTTGCGCCAGGCCAACCGGCCGGTGCCGGCGCGTGCCGACCTGCTGGGCGAGGTGCTGGAGCGCCTGGTGATGGAGCGCGTGCAGACGCAGGCCGCGCAGGAAGCCGGCATCAAGGTGACGGACCAGGAAGTCGACCGCGCCATCGAGTCCGTGGCGCAGCAGAATAAAATGAACGTGACCGACCTGCGCAGCCAGGTCGAGCGCACCGGGATGACCTGGACCAAGTACCGGGATGAGTTGCGCAAGCAGGTGCAGGTGATCCGCCTGCGCGAGCGCGAGGTGGATTCCAAGATCCAGGTCTACGACGGCGAGATCGACAACTATCTCGCGGCGAATGGTGCACCGGGCACTGCCGCTGCTGCCACTGGCCCCACCGAATACAACGTGGCCCAGATCCTGGTGCGCGTGCCGGACGATGCCTCGGAGGCGCAGAAGGCGGCCTTGCGCGCCAAGGCCGAAGGGCTGCTCAAGCAGGCCCAGGGTGGCGCGGATTTCGCCGAGCTGGCGCAGGCATCCGATGCGCCCGAGGCCGCCAAGGGCGGCTCGCTTGGCTTCCGCGAGATCGGCCGGCTGCCGGCGCTGTTCGCCAATGCCGTGCTTGACCTGCAGGTCGGTGGCGTGGCGCCGCAAGTGATCGAGAGCGCCAACGGCTTCCACGTGCTCAAGCTGCTGGCCAAGCGCAACGCGCCGGCGGCGTCGTCGAGCCCGGCCGCCGCCGACAAGATTACCCAGACCCAGGTACGCCATATCCTGATCCGCACCGGCCCCAACATGCCGGAGGCCGAAGCGCGCCGCCAGCTGGTCACGGTGCGGGACCGCATTACCCACGGCGGAGACTTTGGCGAAGCGGCCAAGCGATTCTCCCAGGACGGATCGGCGTCGAACGGTGGCGATCTCGGCTGGGTATCGCCGGGCGAGCTGGTGCCGGAATTCGAGCAGGCCATGAACCGGCTGCGCCCGGGCGAAGTGTCTGAACCCGTGGTCAGCCAGTTTGGTGTCCACCTGATCCTGGTGGTCAATCGCCGCGAGACCGAAGTTTCGCCGGAGAAGCAGCGTGATTTCGCCCGTGCCGAGGTACGCGAGCAGAAGCTGCGCGCGGCCTATGAAGACTGGCAGCGCCAGTTGCGCCAGGCCGCCTACGTGGAATACCGCGTCAACCGCCAGCGCTAAACACGCCAAACAGAAGACATCGCCGCCATGTCAGAGCCGCTCGCGCTAGCCATCACCACCGGGGAACCCGCCGGCATCGGTCCCGACATCACCGTGGGTGCCTTGCTGCAACTTGCGGGCGAGCATCCGCAAGTGCGCTTTCACGTGCTGGGCGACGCGCGCCTGCTGGCCGCGCGTGCCGCGGCGCTGGGCGCGGCGCACGCCTGGGCGCACAGGCTGGCGGACGGCAGCGTGGTGAGCGAAGACATCGCACTGGACGTGCCGTGCGAAGCCGGCCGGCTCGATGCGCGCAACGGGGCCTACGTGCTGGCCTTGCTCGATGCCGCGATTGACGGCTGCACCGGTGGCGCGCACGGCACGCCGCGCTATGCCGGCATGGTGACCGCGCCGGTGCAGAAGAGCACCATCAACGATGGCGGCGTGCCCTTCACCGGCCACACGGAATACCTTGCCGAACGCGCCGGCGTGCCGCGCGTGGTGATGATGCTGGCCGGCCCGCAGCCCGCGCATGCCAACGCCATGCTGCGGGTGGCGCTGGCCACCACCCACCTGCCATTGCGCGCGGTGCCCGATGCGCTGACGGTGGCCATGCTGGTGGAGACGCTGACCATCGTCGACGCCGACCTGCGCCGCCATTTCGGCATTGTCCGCCCGCGCATCCTGGTGACAGGCCTGAACCCCCACGCCGGGGAAAGCGGCCACATGGGCCATGAGGAGATCGACGTGATCATCCCCGCGCTGGCCCACGCCGTCGACGCGGGCATCGACGCACGCGGCCCATACCCCGCCGACACGCTGTTCCAGCCCCGCCACCTCGACGGGGCCGACTGCGTGCTGGCGATGTACCACGACCAGGGCCTGGCGCCGCTCAAGTACGGTACCTTCGGCCACGGCGTGAATATCACGCTGGGCTTGCCTTTTATCCGCACATCGGTCGACCATGGCACTGCGCTCGACCTGGCCGCGAGCGGCCGGGCCGAGCACGGCAGCATGATCGAGGCGATCCGCAGCGCCATCGCCATGGCCGGCCACGCCAACGGCCGGCCGCGCGCCGCGCCGCTGGCGGCAACACGCTGACGCCCGAGCGAGACCCAACTATGCGTTCCAACGTACACCAGGGCCATGTGGCCCGCAAACGATTCGGACAGAACTTCCTGGTCGATGACGGCATCATCCATGGCATCGTCAGTGCCATCGACCCGCAGCATGGCGATGTCCTGGTCGAGATCGGCCCCGGTCTCGGCGCGCTGACCCAGCCGCTGCTGGAGCGCCTGCCGCAGATGCAGGTGGTCGAGCTCGACCGCGACCTGGTGGAGCGCCTGCGGCGCCGCTACGGCGATCGCCTGGTGATCCACGCGGGCGATGCGCTGGCCTTCGATTTCGGCAAGCTGTGCGAAGCCGGCAGGCCGCTGCGTATCGTCGGCAACCTGCCGTACAACATCTCCAGCCCGCTGCTGTTCCATCTGGCCGAGTTCGCCGACCAGGTGCGCGACCAGCATTTCATGCTGCAAAAGGAAGTGGTCGAGCGCATGGTGGCCGAGCCCGGCAGCAAGGCTTTCGGGCGGCTGTCGATCATGCTCCAGGTGCGCTATCACATGGAGCATGTGCTCGACGTGCCGCCGGCGTCGTTCAATCCGCCGCCCAAGGTCGACTCCGCCGTGGTGCGCATGATTCCCTGGCCGCGGCAAGCCGACGGCCTGTTGCGCTCGCCTTATCCCGCCTGCAACCTGACGGTGCTGGGCGATGTGGTGGCCGCGGCTTTCTCCCAGCGGCGCAAGGTCCTGCGCAATACGCTGTCGATGCTGCGCGACCAGGTCGATTTCGACGCGCTTGGCTTCGACCTGGCCCGGCGCGCGGAGGAAGTTCCCGTCGCCGAATACGTTGGGCTGGCACGGCAACTCGAGGCCACGCCCTGATGATGCGCGCGCCCATGCCCCATTGGTGGCGCTGCTGAAGGCAGCGGCACGTCGTCATCCCCCGATCCCGACTCTAGCCGCCGCAGCCCGGTCGGCAGGCCTGTGCCCCCGCCGACCGGTGCCCGCGGCGCTTCTCTTACCGAAGGAAATGCCATGACTAGCGAAACGCAGGCGCCCCAGCGCAAGGTCATCCTCACCGGCGACCGCCCCACCGGCCAGCTTCACCTTGGCCACTACGTTGGCTCGCTCAAGAGCCGCGTGGCACTGCAGGACACCCACAAGCAATATCTGCTGCTGGCCGACACCCAGGCCATGACCGACAACGCGCACGATCCGGAAAAGGTGCGGCGCAACGTGCTGGAGGTGGCGCTCGACTACCTGGCGGTCGGCATCGACCCGGCCAAGACCACCATCACGGTGCAGTCGCACCTGCCGGCGCTGGCCGAACTCACCCTGATGTACCTGAACTTCGTCACGGTGGCCCGGCTGGAGCGCAATCCCACCATCAAGGAAGAGATCCAGGCACGCGGCTTCGGACGCGATATTCCCGCTGGCTTCCTGTGCTACCCGGCCTCGCAAGCGGCCGACATCACCGGCTTCAAGGCCCAGGTGGTGCCGGTGGGCGAGGACCAGGCGCCGCTGATCGAGCAGACCAACGAGATCGTGCGCCGCATCAACCACCAGGTTGGCCGCGAGGTCCTGCCCGAAGCCGCCGCGCTGATCCCGCGCTTCGGCCGCCTGCCCGGCGTCGACGGCAAGGCCAAGATGAGCAAGTCGCAAGGCAATGCGATCCCGCTCGCGGCCACGCCTGAGCAGATCAAGGAAGCGGTCATGCGCATGTACACCGATCCCAACCACCTCAAGGTGTCGGATCCGGGGCAGGTCGAGGGCAATATGGTGTTCACCTACCTCGATGCGTTCGACGAGGCGGTCGATGAAGTGGCCGAACTGAAGGAACACTATCGGCGCGGCGGACTGGGCGATATGGTGCTCAAGCGCCGGCTGGAGGGCGTGCTGCAGGCACTGCTGGCGCCGATCCGCGAGCGCCGCGAGGCACTGGCAAAGGATCCGCAGCACGTGTTCGATATCCTGAAGCAGGGCACGGAGCAGGCCCGCGTCGTTACCCAGGCGACGCTGGACGAAGTGCGCGAGGCGCTCGGCATGTTCAGCTTCTAACCCCGGCGCATCCGCGCGGGCGTAGCAAAAGAGCCGGCGCATGCCGGCTCTTTTGCATCTTTTGCGTCTATTGCGCGGTAAGCCGGGTGCGTTCGCTCAGGCCCGCCGGTTGACCAGCACGATGCCGGCCAGCACCAGCACCGCCGCCACGGCAAACCGCATGCCCACGGCATCGTGCATCAGCACCACGCCGAATGCCACACCGAACAGCGGCGTCAGGAACGAAAACACCGATAAGCGCGAAGCCAGATATTGGCGCAGCAACCAGAACCACGCCAGGTAGCTGGCAAAGGCTATCAGCACCGACTGGTAGAACAGGCTCGCCAGCACCAGGCCGTCAACCCGCGCATGCAGGTGCTGGCCGGCGGCAAGCGCCATGGCCAGCAGCATCACCGCCGACACGGCCAGTTGATAGAGCAGCGTCTTGCTGGCCGGCGCCGATGCCAGCCGGCTGGCACGTACCACCACCGTGGTGGCTGCCCACAGGAATCCGGCAAGGATGCCCAGCGCATCGCCCAGCAGCGTGCTGCCGCCATGCGCGGCAGGTGCGGCGATGCCATCGGCAAAAGCCAGCGCCATGCCGCAGAAGGCCAGCCCCACGCCAACCCACTGCCCGCGCCGCAGCCGTTCCCCGGCGACGGTCATGTGCAGCCCGAGCGCGGTGAAGATCGGCGCGGTATAGAGGAACACCGCCATGCGCGAAGCGCTGGTGTGGCCAAGGCCAACGAAGATGCAGAAGAACTCTGCGCCGAACAACAGGCCGGCCAGCAACCCCGCGCCCAGCGTGCCATCGCGCTGCCACAGCGGCGTGCGGCGCCAGGCAGCGAAGCCGAACACCAGCAAGGCCGCCACCGCTGAGCGCACGCCAGCCTGGAGCACCGCGCCCATCGACGGCGCTGTCACTTTGATCACCACTTGCTGCAGCCCCCATGCCAGGCAGAGCACGACCATCAGGGTGATGGCCATGCCGTCGAGCGGGCGCCGGGTGAGCGGTTGGGCGCTCACTTCAGGGGCGGCTGGCGTCGCGCGTGGAATTGCGCTCGATCAGTTCGATCTTGTAGCCGTCCGGGTCTTCGACGAAGGCGATCACGGTGGTGCCGCCCTTGACCGGGCCGGCCTCGCGCACGACATTGCCGCCGGCGGCGCGGATGCGCTCGCAGGTGGCCGCCGCGTTGTCGGTCTCCAGCGCGATATGGCCGTAGGCGGTGCCCATTTCATACTTGTCGACGCCGTAGTTATAGGTCAGCTCAAGCACGGCCGTTTCGGATTCCGGGCCGTAGCCGACGAAGGCGAGGCGGTACTTGTATTCGGTGTTGTCGCTTTCGCGCAGCAGTTGCATGCCGAGGATGCGGGTGTAGAAGTCGATCGAGCGTTGCAGGTCGCCGACGCGGAGCATGGTATGGAGGAGTCGCATTTTGGGAGAGATATGATTTTTCTTGAATGGGGCGGATATTCTAAACGGGATGCGCAAGGCGGGTATGCCGCTGGCGCTGATCGCCATTTTTCCGTTTGAAATCAAGGGTCTGATACTCGCATTGCAGGGTTGCGGCCGGCACCTTGCCACGCGCCTGGCGGAGTGCCAGGCCAGGAGGCCGGGCTCAGAACGTCGGCAGCAATTCCGGCGGATGCGCCCTCAATTGCGCCCGGGCATCCCGGAATTCCGGAAAGATCGATGCCACCGTATCCCAGAACCTGGGGCTATGGTTCATCTCCTTGAGATGTGCCAGCTCATGCGCGGCCACGTAGTCGATCATCGACAAGGGAAAATGCATCAGCCGCCAGTTCATCCGGATCTTGCCGTCGGCGGTGCAGCTGCCCCAGCGCGTCGCGGCCGATGTCAGCGCAAACGCGCTGTGCCGCACGCCGAGCTTGTCGGCGTAGATATCGAGCCGCTGCGCCAGCAGCCGCTTGGCCTGGTGCTGAAGCCACCCTTGCACGCGATCCTTGATCTGCTGCTCATCGGCATGCACAGGCAGCGCAAGATGAAGAATGCGGCTGTCGGCGTCGAACACCAGTACGCCGGTGGGCGATTCGAGTTTCAGCGTGATGGGCTTGCCCAGAAAGGGCAGGCTCGCGCCTTCGCGCCATTGCACGGTGGGCAGCACGCGCCGGGCTTCGCGATGCTGCCATTCCCCCAGCTTGTTGAAGATCCAGCGCTGTTTTTCGAAGATGGCGGACTCGATGTCGGCCAGCGTCACCCAACGCGGCGCCGTGATGGACAGGCCGCGGTCGTCCACGGTGAAACCGATGGTACGGCGCGACGAGCGCTTGAGCGTGTAGTGCACGCCGCGTTCGCCCACCAGCAGCAGCCGCGCATTGGGCTGCGGCTGTGGCCAAGGTTGCGAGGCGGGCGGGACCGGTTGCGCAGGCGTAACCCCCGGTGCCATGCCCGGTGCCATGTCGGCGCCGGCCAGGGCGTCTGACAGCGGCAGCTCCATCTGGGAGCCGGGGGCATCGGGGGACGGGCGCAGCAATTTCATGCGGGCGTTTTGCTCCGGTAGCTCTCGCCATCGATTCTACGCATATCTCGTTCGATCCACGCCTCAACCTCTTGGTTGACCTGGTCCGCGGTCTTGTTGGCCGAGGAAATCGGCGCGCCGACAGAGACCGTGATCATCCCGGGATATTTCAGGAACGAGTTGCGCGGCCACAGCCGCCCGGAGTTGACGGCCATCGGAATCACCCACGCGCCCGTTTCCACCGCGAGGCGGGCGCCGCCGCTCTTGTAGCGGGTCTTCTCCAGGCCGGATGGCGTGCGCGTACCCTCCGGGAACATGATGATCCAGGCGCCTTCAGACAGCCGCTCCTTGCCCTGCCGCACGGCGGAGGCGAAGGCGCGCGTGCCTTCCTTGCGGTTGATATGCACCATCTTGAGCATGCCCAGCGCCCAGCCGAAGAAGGGCACCATCAGCAGTTCGCGCTTGAACACGAAGCACATCGGCTTGGGCAGCGTGGCCAGGTAAGCGACCGTCTCCCACGCCGACTGGTGCTTGGACAGCACCACGACCGGCTTGTCGAGCATGCCGTCGAAATGCTCGCGGCCTTCGTAGCGGTAGCGAATGCCGCAAATCACGGCGGCCGCGGCGGTGACCATCCGCGGCCAGCCGCGCACGAAGCGGTAGCGGCGGTCGGCATTCATGAAGGGAAAGACAATGAAGCACGCGCAGGCATACGGCGGCGTCACTACCAGAAGGAACAACGCGAACAGCAAGGAGCGGAGGAAAATCATCGGTGCGGGAATTGGGTTCAGGAACCGGCCTGGCGCGGAGCGCCATCGCCGGTGAGCAGCCAGCGCGCGAAAGCGCGCAGGTCGTCGTGGATCAGCGTGCCGGGCGGCAGGCCGCCCTTTTTCTCGGTCTTGGCGCCTTTGCCGGTCAGCACCAGGTGCGGGGCGCAACCCACCGCCAGCCCCGCCTCGAGATCGCGCAGCGAGTCGCCTACCAGCGGCACGCCCTTGAGCTCTACGCCAAAGCGTTCGGCCAGCTGCTCAAGCATCCCGGCCTTGGGCTTGCGGCAATCGCAGCCGTCCGCCGCCGTATGCGGGCAGAAGAAGACCGCGTCGACGCGTCCGCCGAGATTGGCCAGCGCCTTGTGCATTTTCTCGTGCATGGCGTTGAGCGCGCTCATCTCGAACAGGCCGCGGCCGATGCCGGACTGGTTGCTGGCGATCACCACGCGATAGCCGGCCTGATTGAGCGCGGCGATCGCTTCCAGGCTGCCATCGATGGGGATCCATTCGTCGGGCGTCTTGATGAACTGGTCGCTGTCGAGGTTGATGACCCCGTCGCGATCGAGCACGACAAGCTTGGGCGGTGTCTGCGGCATGATGGCCTTCCGTTATGGTGCCCGGCCGCTCAGGCGGCCAGCTTGGAGATGTCGGCCACGCGATTGGCCAGCACGTGCAGCGAGGCCAGCAGCGCCAGCCGGTTGGCACGCAGTTGCGCGTCTTCGGCCATCACCATGACGTCGGTGAAGAACTGGTCGACCGCCGCGCGCAGCTGCGCGAGGTCGCGCAGCGCGGTGGCGAAGTCGCCGTTGGCGAAGGCGGCGTCCACCTGCGGGCGCACGCTTTCCACCGCCTTGTGCAGCGCGCTCTCGGCGGCTTCCTGCAGCAGCGCCGGCTGCACGGTGCCAATGGGGTCGGTGTTCTTGCGCAGGATGTTGGTGATGCGCTTGTTGGCCGCGGCCAGCGCTTCGGCTTCGGGCAGCGCGGCAAAGGTGCGCACCGCTTCCAGGCGGGCCAGGATGTCGTCCAGGCGCTGCGGGCGCAGGCTCACCACGGCTTCCACCTCGTTGGTGGTGTAGCCCTTGTCCTTCAGGTAGCCGCGCAGGCGGTCGTACAGGAAGTCGGCGATCGCGGCTTGCGCGGGCTTGACCGCGGCGATGCCGGCGAAGGCCTGCTGGGTGAGCTCCAGCAGTGCGTCGATCGACAGCGGCAGCGGCGTCTCGACCAGCATGCGCAGGATGCCGAGCGCGTGGCGCCGCAGTGCGAACGGATCCTTCTCGCCGGTGGGCGACAGGCCGATGCCCCAGATGCCGACCAGCGTCTCCAATTTGTCGGCCAGCGCGACAGCCAGGCTCACCGGGCCGGCGGGCAGGGCGTCGCCGGCAAAACGCGGGCGATAGTGCTCGGAGCAGGCCAGCGCCACGGATTCGGCTTCGTCGTCGTGACGCGCGTAGTAGGTGCCCATGGTGCCCTGCAGCTCCGGGAACTCGCCGACCATGTCGGTCAGCAGGTCGGCCTTGGCAAGTTCGGCGCCGCGCATGGCGGCCGCTTTTTCCACGGCAATGCCGGCGGCGCCCATCGCGTCGGCGATGTGGCCGGTGATCTGCTGCAGGCGCTGCACGCGGTCGAGCTGCGAGCCGATCTTGTTGTGGTAGACCACATTGGCCAGTTGCGGCACGCGCGAGGCCAGGGTCTTCTTGCGGTCCTGGTCGAAGAAGAACTTGGCGTCGGCCAGGCGCGGGCGCACCACGCGCTCATTGCCGCTGATGATGGATTCCGGCGTGTCCGTGGCCAGGTTGGAAACCACCAGGAAGCGGTTGCGCAGGTGGCCTTCGGCATCGGTCAGCGCGAAGTACTTCTGGTTGGTCTGCATGGTCAGGATCAGGCATTCCTGCGGCACTTCGAGGAAGACCTCCTCGAAATGGCAAGGATAGACCACCGGCCATTCCACCAGCGAATTGACTTCGTCGAGCAGGGCATCGGGCATGACGACCTGGTCGGCGCCGGCCTGCTCCAGCAGCGCGTTGCGAATGCGTTCACGGCGCTCGGTGTAGCTGGCCAGCACGCGGCCTTGCGATTCCAGCACGGCGGCATAGTCGCCGGCCCGGGCAATCTCGATCTCGCCGCCAGACAGGAAGCGGTGGCCCTGGGTGGTCCTGCCGGCCTGGAGCCCCAATGCACTGACCGGCACCACTTCGGTGCCGAGAAGGGCCACCAGACGGTGCGCGGGGCGCACGAAATGCACGGTGCTGCCGTCCGGACGCTGGTAGCTCATCACCTTGGGGATGGGCAGCCTGGCGATGGTGTCGTCCAGTGCCGCCTGCAGGCCGGCAACCAGTTCGGCGCCGCGCGCGGTGTAGCGGTAGAAGAAGGCGTCGGCCTTGCCGTCGGAGGCGCGCTCCAGGGTTTGCCAGTCGATCGCTTCGACGCCCACCGATTTGGCCAGCGCGGCCAGCTTCTTGGCCAGCGGCGCCGTCGGCTCGCCGTTGGCGTCCAGCGCCACCGTCAGCGGCAGCACTTTTTCGCGCTGCTCGCGGTCTGGCGCGCTGCGGCGCACGCCGGTGACTTGCGCGGCCAGCCGGCGCGGCGTGGCGAAAGAGGTGACGGCGGCGCCGTCATCCAGCAGGCCACGCTCGGACAGGCCGGCGAACAGGCCCTGCGCGAAGGCGTCGCCCAGGCGCGCCAGCGCCTTGGGCGGCAGCTCTTCGGTGAACAGCTCGATCAGCAGCGTATCGTTCGAATCGGTCAGGGTTTGCGACATGAATCGTTTCCAACAAGTTGTGGCACGCGCTGCGCCTTAGCAGCGCGGTGCAATAGTAGGTTCTACGCCGGACAACAGCCACAGGCCGTTTTGCTGGCGGAATTGCAGCGTGGTCGCTACGCACTGGCTGTCCGTGCTGCCGCCGCTGCTTGCGCTGCTGCCGCGGGTGCCGGGGGCGGGACGCGGTGCGAAGAAGCGGGCATCGAGCCGGCGCAGGCGCTTGTCGTAGCGGATCTCGTCGATGCGGCCGCTTACCCAGAAATCGATCTTGGGCGGCAGCTGCGCGGCCGAGTAGTACGTCTTGATCTGGCGGCGTACCCGGCCGTTCACTGTCTCGGTCTCGGTCCACGTGAGCGGGTAACGGATCGCGCTTTCATAGGCGCGCAGCGGCACGCGGTGCCAGCCCAGATCCCTGGAGCCCGACAGGTCGCACGAGAACGTGCGCACCAGCTGGGTCCACTGGTCCAGCGAGTTGTTCGGGCCGAAGGCGCCGTGCCAGTGCCGGTCGATGGCCTGCTGCAGTGCCTGCGGATTGGCTTCGCAGACATTGGACAGGTCGGCCGGCAGGTACAGCGCCTGCGGGCTCGGCACGGGCGCCGAGGCCTGGGCGGCGCCGGACGCTCCCAGGGCCAGCATCGCCAGGGCAGCGCATCCGCGCAGCGCGCCGCGCGCCGCGCGGGTCATGCGGCGGCCTCGCGTTCGCACATCGGAAAGCCGAGCGACTCGCGCGAGTCATAGTAGGCCTGGGYCACCAGCCGCGACAGGTTGCGGATGCGGCCGATATAGGCCGCGCGCTCTGTGACCGAGATCGCGCCGCGTGCGTCCAGCAGGTTGAAGGTGTGGGCGGCCTTGAGCAGTTGCTCGTAGGCGGGCAGCGGCAGGCGTTTGGCGGCGTCGGCCGGCGCGGCCTGCCCGGCGTCCTGCTTCGCCTCGGCGGCGCCCATCAGGCGCTTGGCTTCCGCTTCGTGTTCGGCGAAGTGGCGGAACAGGATCTCGGTATTGCTTTGCTCGAAGTTGTAGGTGGATTGCTCCACTTCGTTCTGGTGATAGACGTCGCCATAGGTCAGGCGGCGCGTCTTGCCGTTTTCTTCCCACTCGGTCCACACCAGGTCATAGATGTTCTCGACCTTCTGCAGGTACATCGCCAGGCGCTCGATGCCGTAGGTGATCTCGCCGGTGATSGGCTTGCAGTCGATGCCGCCSACTTGCTGGAARTAGGTGAACTGSGTCACTTCCATGCCGTTGAGCCAGACTTCCCAGCCCAGGCCCCAKGCGCCSAGCGTGGGATTYTCCCAGTCGTCCTCGACGAAGCGGATGTCGTTCTGCTTCAGGTCCAGGCCCAGCGCTTCCAGCGAGCCSAGGTACAGCTCGAGGATGTTCTCGGGCGCGGGCTTGAGCACGACCTGGTACTGGTAATAGTGCTGCAGGCGGTTGGGGTTCTCGCCATAGCGCCCGTCCTTGGGGCGGCGCGACGGCTGCACATAGGCGGCGCGCCACGGCTCCGGCCCGATCGCGCGCAGGAAGGTATGCACGTGCGAGGTGCCGGCGCCGACCTCCAGATCGATGGGTTGCAAGAGTGCGCAGCCCTGCCGGTCCCAGTAGGCCTGCAGGGTGAGGATCATTTGTTGGAAGGTCAGCATAAGCGAAGACTAGTAAGGGCCTGCACACAGGCCAGCAAGCAAGCAAGGGCGGGCGCCGGGCGGCAAAGTTGCCACGGCGCCTCACGAAGATCGTGCCAAACCCTGAATTCTATCGGTTTTTTTCAGGCTGCCCGCCATCGGCACGACCCTTGCATGAGTCACGACATCCAATCCCGCCCGCGGGGCTGGTATGTGGTGTCGGCGTTTTGCAACGAATCGGGTAAACACCGAAGCCCTCTAAAGCTCTGCCGGATACTGGCCGTTAGTGTTTTTGTATACAGTATTAAGCAGAGCTGTGCATAACAGCCGAAACCGTCCGAATCAATTCATCAGGGGGACACCGGTCATGTCGCTACTTTCTCGGAAGCCTTATCTCGTCGCCATCGCAGTGATGATAGCCGCCGCCTTGCTGTCGGCAGTGGCTGGCGTGGCAGCCTGACACGCCTGCTGGGCTGTCTGCGGCCCGGCCGCCGTCAGCGTTGCTGGCGGCGGCGCCAGGCCGCCAGGGCCAGCACCAGCAGGCAGGCTGCCAGCGCCGGACTATTTCCCCAGCGCACATATGGGGTGAAACCCTGTGTGCCCTGCACATTGGCGGTGAGCGTGCCGACCGTGAAGGTCGGCAAGCGCGCGGCCACCACGCCGTCCGGCGTCACCACGGCAGTCATCCCGGTATTGGTCGAACGCAGCATCGGCCGGCGCATCTCCAGCGCGCGCATGCGCGAGATCTGCAGATGCTGGTCCAGCGCAATGGTGTCGCCGAACCAGGCCAGGTTGGTCACATTGACCAGGATATTGGCCGGCACCGGCTGGCTGCGCAGCGTCTCGGCGATTTCCTCGCCGAACAGATCCTCGTAGCAGATATTGGGTGCCACCATGATGCCGCGCACCGGCAGCGGGGCCTGGTCCAGTCCGCCGCGGCGGAAGTCCCCGAGCGGCATCTTCATCATGTCCACGAACCAGTGGAAACCCAAGGGAATGAACTCGCCGAACGGCACCAGGTGGTGCTTGTTGTAGCGATACAGCCGTTCGGTCAGCGGACCCAGGCCGAAGACGCTGTTGGTGAAATCGACCGGCGAATCCGCGCCGGCGGCGCCAAACAGCACGGTGGTGCCGCTGGCCACGGTGAAGTCGCGCACCGCGATGGCGATGTCGACGGGCAGGTCCTGCAGGATCACCGGGAAGGCGGTCTCGGGCGTGACCACGAGATCGGCCGGGGCGGCCGTGATCAGGTCGCGGTATAGCTCGATGGAGCGCTGCACGCCGGCCGGTTCGAACTTGATGTCCTGTGCCACATTGCCCTGCAGCAGCCGCACGGCAATGGGCTTGCCGGCCGGGGTAGTCCAGGCGACCGGCACCAGCGCGGCGCCGCCCAGCGGCAGCGCCACGGCTCCCGCCAGCGCGAGCGCGCCGGTGCGCTTGCCGCCCGGGCCGGCGCTGCCGAAGCCGCGCACCGCTGCCACCAGCAATGCAGCCACAGTTGCCGCCAGCGCGCCGATGCCGTAGACCCCGATCAGCGGCGCGAAGCCGGCCAGCGGACCATCGGTATGGGCGTAGCCGCTCGACAGCCAGGGAAAACCGGTGAACATTACGCCGCGCAGCCATTCGGACAGCCCCCAGGCCGCGCCGAAGGCGAGCGGCGCCAGCAGCGTCACGGAGGCCGCGCGCGTCCGGCGCGCCATCAGCCAGTGCCATGTCGCGGCGGCCAGCGCCGGAAAGAGCGCGATGAAGCCGGCAAGCAGCAGCACGGCAAGCAGCGCCATCCAGGCTGGCATCTCGCCATAGACGTGCATGCTGATATAGAGCCACCACACGCCGGAGAGGAACCAGCCCAGGCCAAAGGCGTAGCCGGTCGCGGCCGCGCCGCGGGTGCGGGGCGCATCGGCGACCAGCGCCACCAGCCCAGCCAGCGACAGCAATTGCAGCCACCACCAGGTATGGGGCGCGTAGGCCTGGGTATGGGCGACGCCCAGGATGGCGGCCAGCAACAGTCGGGGCAGGCTCACGCCGCGCGCGTTGTCGCGCCCGGCGCTGGCGGCGCCGGGCCATGCCTGGAGCAAGCGCTTCATGCGCCGTCCACTTCGGGCGGGTTGAGCGGGGCCTCGCGGCGCACCAGCAGCAGGTGCGCCTGGCGGGCATCGGCGCGCAGGACTTCGAAGCGCATCGGGGGCAGTATCACCACTTCGCCGCGATGCGGCACGTGGCCAAGGTGGTTGCTCAGCAAGCCGCCCACGGTGTCGACGTCGTGATCGGAGAAGTGCGTGCCGAAGGTTTCGTTGAACTGCTCGATCTCGGTCAGGCCATGCACGCGCCAGCCGCCATCGGGCAGTTGCACGATCTTGTCATGATCCTCGTCAAGGTCGAACTCGTCCTCGATGTCGCCCACGATCTGTTCCAGCACRTCCTCGATSGTSAMCAGGCCGGCSACGCCGCCRTAYTCGTCCACCACSATSGCRATGTGGTTGCGGTTGATGCGGAASTCGCGCARCAGGATATTGAGGCGCTTGGACTCGGGGATGAATACAGCCGGGCGCAGGGTCTCGCGCAGGTCGAACTCCTCGTCGGTGTAGTACCGCAAGAGGTCCTTGGCCAGCAGGATGCCGATGATGTTGTCGCGGCTGCCTTCGTAGACAGGAAAGCGCGAGTGCGCCGTCTGCCGCATGAAGGGGATGAAGCTCTCCGGCGCGTCGGCGATATTGACGGTGTCCATCTGGCCGCGCGGCACCATGATGTCGCGCGCGGTGAGTTCGGAAACCTGGAACACGCCCTCGATCATGGAGAGGGAGTCGGCGTCGATCAGGTTGCGCGCATGCGCATCCTGAAGCACCTCGAGCAATTCAGCGCGGGTATCGGGCTCGGGGGAGATGAAATCCGAGAGCCGTTCGAGCAGGGATCGGGGACGGTCGGCTGACTTCGAACTGGGGTAAGGGTCGTTCATGGCGCGGCGAGCGCGGGGTGGATATCGGTTGAAGGATACACTAAAAGGG
>NZ_JBFTNE010000010.1:0-105553 GCF_056397325.1 Cupriavidus sp. 05N39 | reverse complement strand
TGCCTACTTTTTTGGCAAGACAAAAAAGTAGGTCGCCGCCCCGAAGGGGTGGTGAAACTGCCTTTGACTTTAAGCCTTTGACGTTGACGTTAGGCAGTTGCAAGTTGCAAGTTGCAACCAACAACAAACCCTCACTCAACAACAGCCCCACCCACCACCCCCTTCTCAAACCGAACAAACTCCAACTTGTTCTCCTCCATCCCACCAGCAAAAACCAACGGCTGCTGCGAAAAGGTGGTCTCGCCAAACAGCGCAGCCTCATCCACCTTCGCCAACCCGGTAGCCAGCCCATTGAAGTCAAACAAATCCGTATCTGCCAGATGCGAAGGCACCACGCTACGCAGCGCGGCAAAGATATTGTCGGTGCGGCCCGGATTCTGCCGCTCCCACTCGACCAGCATCTCCTTGACCTTCTTGCGCTGCAGGTTCTCCTGCGAACCGCACAGATTGCACGGAATAATGGGGTACTCCATGGCGCGCGCGTAGGCGGCGATGTCCTTTTCCGGGCAGTAGGCCAGCGGACGGATCACGATATGCTGGCCGTCGTCGGTGGCCAGCTTGGGCGGCATCGCCTTCATCTTGCCGCCGAAGAACAGGTTCAGGAAAAAGGTCTGGATGATGTCGTCGCGGTGGTGGCCCAGCGCGATCTTGTTGGCGCCCAGTTCCTTGGCGGTGCGATAGATCACGCCACGGCGCAGCCGCGAGCACAGCGAGCAGGTAGTCTTGCCCTCGGGCACCTTCTCCTTGACGATGGAATAGGTATCCGCATCGACGATCACATATTCCACCCCCACCGATTTCAGGTAGGCGGGCAGGATATGCGCGGGGAAGCCCGGCTGCTTCTGGTCAAGGTTCATCGCGATCAGCTTGAACTTGACCGGCGCGCGCTTCTGCAGCGCCATCAGCACCGACAGCATGGTGTACGAGTCCTTGCCGCCAGACAGGCACACCAGCACCGTGTCGCCATCCTCGATCATCTTGAAATCGCCGATGGCACGGCCCGTCTGCGACTGGAGATAGGTCTCCAGGCGGAAGAAGTTCTTGGAATGCGTGGTGGCGGTCATGGCAATAAGGCGACGGGGCGACGGAGACAACAAGGAAAAGGCGAAGCGGCGCACAGTGCGGCAGTTGCATCACATGCAGGCTGCCGGGGCCGGACAACCGGGTATTTTACCGTGGCCGGCCTCCCCGCGCCGGCCGGCTTACTCGCTCTTGATATGGAAAACCTCGACGCCGACGGAATCGCAGTCCGGGTAGACGTCGGGCTTTTCGGTCGATACGCGCACGGCGCGCACCTTGGGGTGCTTGAGCATGGCGCGCGCCACGTCGTCGCACAGCGTTTCCTGCAGGTGGACGTGGCCTTGCGCCATGCGCTCGGCCACGGTGTTGCGCATGAAGTCATAGTCCACCACTTCCTGCAGCTTGTCGTCGTGCGGCGTGCTCTGGGCCAGCGGCACGAACAGGTCGATATTGATCAGCACGCGCTGCTCGCCTTTTTTCTCGAATTCGTGCACGCCGATATTGATCTGCACTTCGTAGTTGCGCAGGAACATGCGGCGGCAGTCCTGCAGGCTGGGGTGTGTGAGGGCGGCGAGCATGGTCATGATGGAGAGAGGGGAAAAAGTAGGAAAAGGCACGCGCGGTCTGGGACGCGCGCCGGGTACGTCATTCGGTCAGGAACATCACGTCGCGCGCGAGCGGCATCAGGTGCTGGCCGCCGTCGACGTAAAGCGTGGTGCCGGTCACGGCGCGCGCCTCGGCCAGGTAGGCCACGGCCTGCGCGATGTCCTCGGGAGTGGACGACTGGCCCAGCGGCGTCATGCGGTGGGCGCGCTTGAAGCCGGGGCTCGACTGGTCGCCTGAAACCATGGTGATGCCCGGCGCCACGCCCACCACGCGCAACTTCGGCGCCAGGGCCTGGGCCAGTTGTACCGTGGCGGTCTGCAGCGCCGCCTTGGACAGCGTGTATGACAGGAAATCCGGATTGAGGTTGTCCAGCTTCTGGTCGAGCAGGTTAATCACCACGCCGCGCTGCTTGTCCGACAGCGCCCGATRCATTTCGCGCGCCAGCAGCAGCGGCGCGGCCACATTGGTGCGCATATGCGTGTCGAGCGAGGCATAGGAAAAGCTGGTCGCCACGTCATATTGGAACAGCGAGGCATTGTTGACCAGGCAGGTCGGCACGCCCAGCGCTTCGCTGCAGGCAGCGATCAGTCTGGCGGTGGACGCCTCGTCGGCCAGGTCAGCCTGCAGCACCGCCGCCCGGCGGCCGCCGGCGCGGATCTGCCCGGCCAGCGTCTCGGCCTCGGCCAGCGAGCGGTGGCAGTGGACCGCCACGTCCCAGCCGCGGGCGGCCAGTTCCAGCGCGATCACGCGCCCGAGCCGGCGCGCGGCGCCGGTCACGAGCGCAACGCCGCGCGCGGGGGTAGCGGAGGCTGCGGCGGCGGTGGCGCCGGCAGGCGATGCGGAGTCAGGAGATTCGGAGGCTGGCATTGCTACAATCGCGGTATGCACAAAGGCGCTAGTTTACCCCTTCCCCCCGCGGACGCACTCTCGGCGTCCGCCGCGCTGACCGCGCACATCGGCCAGGCCATCGACGACGCAGGCGGCTGGCTTGGTTTCGACCGTTATATGGCGCTTGCGCTATATGCGCCCGACCTGGGCTACTACAGCGGCGGCGCCGCCAAGTTCGGCCGCGACGCGCGCGACGGCAGCGACTTCATCACCGCCCCCGAACTGAGCCCGTTCTTCGCCCGTACGCTCGCACGCCAGTTCGCGCCGCTGCTGGCGCAGGGCCTGTCGCAGTTGCTGGAATTTGGCGCCGGCACCGGCCGGCTCGCCGCCGACCTGTTGCTCGCGCTGGAGCAGGAAGGCCAGTTGCCTGAGCGCTACGACATCGTCGAACTGTCCGGCGAGCTGCGCGCGCGCCAGCAGGCCACGCTGGCCGAACGCGCCCCGCACCTGGCGCCGCGCGTGAGCTGGCTGGATACGCTGCCCGGACATTTCGAAGGGATCGTCGTCGGCAATGAAGTGCTCGATGCCATGCCGGTGCGGCTGTTTGCCCGCAGCCATGGCCGCTGGCTGGAGCGCGGCGTAGCCCGCCGGGACGACGATGCCGGTGAAACGGACGCCGCCTTTGTCTTTTCCGACCGCCCGGTAGCAGCCGACGCCCTGCCCGAAGCGCTGCACGCCGTGCCCGGCGACCACGACATCGTCACCGAAACCCACGCCGAGGCGGAAGGCTTCATGCGGGCGGTGGGTACGATGCTGACGCGTGGCGCGGTATTCCTGATCGACTACGGTTTTCCCACTGCGGAGTATTACCATCCGCAGCGGGTCGGCGGCACGCTGATGTGCCACTACCGCCAYCACGCCCACCCGGATCCCTTCCTCTACCCCGGCCTGCAGGACATCACCGCSCACGTCAACTTCASCGGYATCGCCCACGCCGCCGCCGATGCCGGGCTGACCGTCGCCGGCTTCGCCTCGCAGGCGCGCTTCCTGATGAATGCCGGCATCACCGAGTTGCTGATGGCGCTGGACCCCAACGACACGCGCAATTTCCTGCCTGCGGCCAATGCGGTGCAAAAGCTGCTGTCCGAGGCCGAAATGGGCGAGCTGTTCAAGGTCATCGCGCTGACCCGCGACTTCGATGCGGCGCTGCCGCTGGCGGGATTCGCGCGCGGCGACCGCAGCCACGCGCTATAGTCCAGGCACCTCACCTCAGGCACGCCAACATGCTGCGCTGGACTTTCACCATCTTCCTGGCCGTCATCGTGCTATCGGCGGCGCTGCCGTGGCTGCAAAAGCTGGGGCTGGGCCGGTTGCCGGGGGACCTGCGGTTCCGGTTGTTCGGACGGGAGATTGTGTTGCCGTTTGCTTCGACGATCTTGTTGTCGATGGTGGCGTTGCTGGTAGGAAAGCTGCTGTAGCGGCCCCCTACTCTCCCAGCCGCGCCGCCACCGCCGCCACCCGCGCCGCATGCACGCGATCCTTGATCAGGCTGACGTTGTCAGCGCATTCCCGCGCCACCGCCCCCGCATCCACCGAAGCCGCCGCCTCCAGCGCCATCAATAACCGCGCCGTCTGCGGATACTCCCGGTCCTCGAACCCGAGCCGCCCGCGCGCATCGGCCTCGCATGCCTGCAGCGCCTGCGCAAAACGCCCCGGCTTGCGCAGCGCATCGCAACGCTCCAGCAGGCGCGTCAATGCCGCCGCGCCGAACGCCTCCGAACGATGGATATTGCCGTGCTCGCGCGCCACCACCACCGCCAGATCGCGGCAGTCGGTCGGCACGCGCAGGCGCTTGCAGACGGCTTCGAGCAATTCCACGCTGCGCTGCTCATGTCCGAGATGGCGCGGCAGCACATCATCCGGCGTAGTGCCCTTGCCCAGGTCATGCACCAGCGCGGCAAAGCGCACCGCCAGCGAGCCTCCCATCGCGGCGGCGGTATCCACGACCATCATCACGTGCACGCCGGTATCCACCTCGGGATGGTAATCGGCACGCTGCGGCACGCCCCACAGCCGGTCCAGCTCGGGCAGAAGGCGCGCCAGCGCGCCGCATTCGCGCAGCACCTCGAACATGCGCGAGGGCCGCGCCTCCATCAGGCCGCGCGCGAGTTCCTGCCAGACGCGCTCGGCCACCAGCGCGTCGACCTCGCCGGCCTCCACCATGCGCCGCATCAGCACCAGCGTCTCGGGCGCCACGGTGAAATCGATGAAACGCGCGGCAAAGCGCGCCACGCGCAGGATGCGCACCGGATCTTCGGCAAAGGCATCCGATACATGCCGGAACTGCCGCGCGGCAAGATCGCGCTGTCCGCCGTAGGGATCGATCACGGGGCCGGCGAGCGCGCCGCCGTCGTCCACCGCCTGCGCCATGGCGTTGATGGTGAGGTCGCGCCGCACCAGGTCGTCTTCCAGCGTCACGTCCGGCGAGCAGTAGAAAGCAAAGCCCTTGTAACCCGCCGCGGTCTTGCGCTCGGTGCGGGCGAGCGCGTACTCCTCCCTGGTCCGGGGATGGAGAAAGACCGGGAAATCCTTGCCCACCGGCTTGTAGCCGGCGGCTTCCATCTCGGCCGGGGTCGCGCCCACCACGACGTAGTCGCGGTCCTGGCTGGGCTGGCCCAGCAAGGCGTCGCGGATGGCACCGCCTACGGCATACACCTGCATGGACATGCTCAATGGTTGATCACGATCGCGTCGGCGCGATCGGGGGCCAGCCGGTAGGGCTCGTCGGACGCCAGGAAGTCGCGCTCTTCGCGCGCATCGGCGATCCAGGCCTGCATGGCCGGCAGCGCGAGAATGAAGTCCGCGTATTGCTTGGCGGCATCGGGCAGGTGGATGCCATAGGTGGCAAAGCGGCTGACCACCGGCGCGAAGTACGCATCGGCGATGGTGAAGGTGCCGAACAGGAACGGACCGTCGGCGGCATGGCGCGCGCGCAGCTCGGACCAGATCGTGGCGATGCGGCTGACATCGCGCTGTACCGCCACGTTCCAGCCGCGGCCCGGCAGCACCGCGGTGACGTTCAT
This sequence comes from Cupriavidus sp. 05N39, assembly GCF_056397325.1. Classification (NCBI taxonomy): domain Bacteria; kingdom Pseudomonadati; phylum Pseudomonadota; class Betaproteobacteria; order Burkholderiales; family Burkholderiaceae; genus Cupriavidus; species Cupriavidus sp. 05N39. Next base: position 100,016 of record NZ_JBFTNE010000010.1, on the reverse strand, counting down.
CGGCAACTGGCTGCGCAGGTTGACGAAACCCGAATGCATCTCGGCGCAGATCGAGCGCGCGTACGCCCGCTGCGCGCGGTCGGCAGGCCACAGTTGCTTCTCGGGGAAGGATTCGGCCAGGTATTCGGCAATCGACAGCGTATCCCACACGGTGATGTCGCCATCGACCAGCACCGGCACCTTGCCCGTGGGCGAGTGCTGCGCGACGGCTTCCTCAAACCCCGGCGCGAACAGGCGCACCTTGATTTCCTCGAAGGCGATGCCGGCATGCTGCATCAGCAACCAGGGGCGCAGCGACCAGGACGAGTAGTTCTTGTTGCCGATGACGAGCTTCATCGCGAAATCCTTGCAGGAAACATGGGGGAGAGTGAGGCCGGGGCAAACCGCCACGCGATGGGGCGGGCGGGACAACGCGCCGGCGAACGAACCATTGTAGCCAGCCGCGCCGAGCCCCTCAAAGCGAATTACGCTCGCAGCGATGTGAATCCAGGTCACAAGCGGGCAGCCTGGCCGGGTGCCTGATCAACCTGCGCCCGGCCGCGCCGGGCGGCTGATGGCTCAGCGATATACGCTACGCCGCAGAACCTGCATATAGCTCTCGTGCCCACGGCCCGCCAGCACGTCGGTCATCACCACTTCGAGCCCCACCGGCTGGCGCAGGCCAAGTTCGGGCGCGATAGCCCCGTGCATGACGCTGTCGAGCCGCATGGAGTCGAGGTTGTCGCGCGACATCACCGGCGCGCCCGGCAAATGTTCCAGCATGGCCGCCTGCACGCGCGCGAGCGCGTCAGGCAGGTGCAGGACCGGGCGCGGATGGCCGCTGGCGCGGCCGGCATAGCGCACCAGTTCCTCCAGCGTATAGACCTGCGGTCCCGCCAGGTCGTAGGCGCGGCCGATGGTAGCCGGCGCGGCCATGGCGTTGACGAAGGCCTGCGCCACGTCCTCCACGTACACCGGCTGAAATTTCGCCTGCGCGCAGGCCAGCGGCACCACCGGCGCCAGTTGCTGCATATGGGCGAAGAGATTGAGGAAATGATCGTCGGGGCCGAAGATCACGGACGGCCGGACGATGGTCCAGTCCAGGCCGCTGTCGCGCACGACGCGCTCGCCGTCGCCCTTGCTGCGCAGGTACATCGACGGGCCCGAGCTGTCGGCGCCCAGCGCGCTCATGTGCAACAGCCTGCGGACACCGGTGCGCCTGCAGGATTCCACGATGCGCCGCGGCACCTCCACATGCGCAAAGGCGAAAGCCTCGCCGTAGGGCTCGGCGCGTTCGCCGTGGAGAATCCCGATCAGGTTGACGACGATGCCCTCGGTGCCGAGCGTGCCGATGGCCGCGTCCAGCGCGACATCGTTTCTCACGTCCAGCCCGGTCACCTCCACCCGTGGCAGCAGCAGCAGGTGCTGCGCGTGCTCCGCGTCACGGGTGGCGACCACGATGCGTTCAGGGTCGAGGGGCGGCTCCACGACGGTGCCAGGCTCCAGCGGCGTGGCCGATGCGGTGGCAACGCCTGCCAGCCGGGCTACCAGATGACTGCCGACGAAGCCGGCCCCTCCGATCACTAGAACATTGCTGATCTGCATGGATTTCTCCGTGGCAAGGCATGACTGGCGCGTTCTCCAGGGCTGGTGAACGCACCGGCAACCGCATTGGCCGGCAGACCGCGCGCCCCTGAGGCTCAGGGCAGGCTGGTGGTGGTGACCTGCGACGGTGCCACCATGCCCAGGCGATCCTTGAGCGACTGCGGCCGGCCGCTCATCAATGCAGCATAGTACGTGGCGTTGGACAGCACGTTCTTGACGTAGGTCCGGGTCTCCGAAAAAGGAATGGTCTCGGCGAAGATCGCGCCCTCGACCTGGCGCTGCAGGCTGGAGCGCCAGCTCTTGGGTCGGCCGGGACCCGCGTTGTAGGCAGCCGATGCCAGCGTCCAGGAACTGTCCAGGTCGGTAAAGACCATGCTCATGTAGTTGGTGCCAAGCATGATGTTGACATTGGGATCGCTCATCATCGACGGCGAGAAGTCCGACATGCCGATCTTGCGTGCGACCCACTTGGCGGTGGCCGGCATCACCTGCATCAGCCCGTGGGCGCCCGCCGAGGAGCGCGCGTTCATGATGAAGCGCGATTCCTGGCGCACCAGGCCGTAGGCCCATGCCATGTCCAGGCCCACTTCGTCGGTGGCACGCTGCATGATGTCGCGGTACGGCATCAGGAAGCGCAGCGAGAAGTCGTGCTCGGCCTGGGTGCGGTCGGCGGTGTTGACTGCGCGGTCCAGCAGCTCGATGCGGCGGGCGTAGTCGGCGGCGGCCAGCAACTGGCGGTCAGTCATGCCGCGCAGCTCCCAGTTCCACTCGCGGTTGCCCTCGAAGCGCAGGTTGAGATCGTATAACTTCTGCGCCCGCAGGAAGCCCGGGCGGGTGCGCATGGCGTTGACCTCGGCATCGCTGACCTGGGTGCGGGCCGGCAGCACGATGCGATTGCCCAGTTCCTCGCTGGCCAGCTGGCCGTAGAAGCTGAACTGGCCGGCAATCGACTGGAACTGCTTCTCGGCCTCGGCGCCACGGTTGTCCGCCTTGAGCGCGCGGCCGTACCAGTAGGTCCAGGCCGGGTCCTTGGCGCGCAGTTCGGGGCGCATCAGTTCCACAGCCTGGCGCACCTGCTTCCAGTCGCCCTGGCGCAGCGCGGCGCGCACGCGCCACTCCTGGGTTTCGTCGGACAGCCACTGGTTGCCGCCCTGGTCGATCTGGCGGCGGTAGTAGCCGGCGGCTTCGGGCGCCAGCTTCTTGGCCGCGAACTGGCCGATCACGCCCCAGCCGGAGCCCTGCTCGTCGCGCGACAGGCTGCCGGCGTTGGCACTCAGGAAAGCCGCGGCCTGGGCGGGATCGTTGCGCGCCATCTTGACCACGGTGGCGAGCGTGTTGCTGTCGCCGCGYGTGTCAGGCGCGGTGGCGGCGATGCGCGCGGCCAGGGTCACATAGTTCTGCTCGAGCGCCTGGCGCGCCTGGAAAGCCACGTCGCTGGGCTCGATCTGGCGGCTTTGTGCCAGGTAGCCGATCAGGTCGACACAGCCTTCGCCGTAGTACCTCGGATCGCTCAGCGCGGCGCGTGCATCCGCCGCCACGTTCTGGCCCTTGAGCGCACGCGACAGCAGCGCATAGCATTCGACCTGCGTATCGTCCTTGAGCACGAACTGCGGGTATTCGACGTCGAAATTGGCCCAGTCGCGCTTCTTGCCCAGCACCAGCAGCCAGTCGTTGCGCATGCGGTCGGCAATGGCTTCGCCCTTGTAGCGCTGCAGGAAAGCGCGCACCTGGTCGTCGGGGGCGTCGATACGGGCCAGGCCGCTGGCGTCGAACATCTGCGGCTTGATGCGGAAGTACTCGACGTAGGACGAGATCGGGTAGTCCACCAGGGTGGCGGAGATGGCGTCGGCGCGGACCACGTCGTTCTTGCGGGCGGCTTCGCGCAGCGCCACGAAAGCGTCGTCGGGGTTGCTCGGGATGGTGAGCGACTGCGGTTGCTGTTGCGGCTGGGGCTTCTTCTGCGCAAATACCGGCGTGGCGAGCAGCGCGCACGCGATTGCCGCCAGGGCGGCCTTGGCCGCACGCTGCGGATATACTCCCTTCGGCATTCTTCTTCCTTGTTGTGACGGTCGGGCAAGCCCATTCGAGGGCGCTCGTCCGACCGTGCAATGTTTGGTCAACCGCAGACATTATCCCACGCAGCCATGCCAAGCGACGACGTTCGCGACCCCTCCGGCGAGCCCGGAAAGCCTGATCCCGGCGTGCAGCGAGCGGCGCTGCGCCGCCAGCTGCTGGCGCTGCGCGGCGCATTGCCACAGCGCAGCGCCGCAGATGCCGGCATCGAAGCCACGCTGAGCGCACTGCTGGAGCGCCTGCCCGTGCATCGCCTGGGCTTCTACTGGCCAATCCAGCAAGAGTTCGACGCCCGTGCCGTGGTCTCGCGCTGGCTGGCCAGCGCCCCCGGGCGGCAAGCGGCCCTGCCGGTGGTAAGCCGGCCGGGCTCGCCGCTGGATTTCCACCTGTGGGAGCCGGCTACGCCGATGATTGCCGGGCATTACGGCATTCCCGTGCCCGACGGCACGCCGCCCTTGCTGCCAGACGCCCTGCTGATTCCATGTGTCGGTTTCAGCGCGAATAAGTTCCGCCTGGGCTATGGGGGTGGGTTCTATGACCGCACGCTGGCGGCGCTGGCTGCCGGCGGGAACGCGCCGGTTGCGATCGGCATCGGGCATGAGGCCTGCCGGATTGCGTTGGAGCCGCAGGAGCATGATTTGCCGATGGATTGGGTGGTTAGTGAGGGGGGGGTGTTTTGAGGGATTGGGGATGTGTCTTATTGTGGGGGTGCTCGCGGTTTCTTTGAGCGGCGGTGGCTCTTGCGCCCAACGGGCCGTACGACATCCCCTGAGATTCCCCTTGTTTTTCGCCTTCCAAGGGTAAGGGAGTCAAGCCGCCATGTCCCGTGGGTGTTCCCAGTCCCGGAGGTACTGTGCCGGGGACACATAGCCGAGCGTGGAGTGTCGGCGGCTCCGATTGTAAAAGATCTCGATGTAGTCAAAGAGATCGTCTTTGGCTTGCTCGTGCGTGGCGTAGCGCTGGCCATGCACCCGCTCGTTTTTCAGACTGTTGAAGAAGCTCTCGCTCGGGGCATTGTCCCAGCAGTTCCCTTTGCGACTCATCGAGCAGACCATGCCGTAATCCACCAGCTTGGCCTGGAAGGCCTGGCTAGCATACTGGCTGCCTCGGTCCGAGTGGTGAATCAATCCCGGTGCGGGCTTGCGGCGGAACCAAGCCATCGCCAGCGCATCTGTCACGATATCTGCCGTCATCCGGGGCCGAATCGACCAGCCAACCACTTCGCGGTTGAACAGGTCAAGCACGATGGCCAGATACAGCCAGCCTTCGTCGGTCCAGATGTAGGTCATGTCCGCCGTCCAAACCTGATTTGGCGCGGCGGGCGTGAAGTTGCGCTCCAGTCGGTTCGGCGCGATCGGCAGCGAGTGCCTGGAATTCGTCGTTGCCCGCCAGCGCCGCTTGTGCCGGGCGCGAATGCCGTTCTCGCGCATCAGCCGCTCGACCCGTTCCTTGGAGGCTGGGAAGCCTCGCGCACGGATTTCCCGGAGCATGCGTGGCGATCCATATGCGCCTTTGAGCTGGGCATGGGTCGCGCGGATCAACGCCATCATTTGCGTATCGGTCAGGCGCTTGCGCGACGGTGTGCCGCCGCGCTTCCAGGCCCGATAGCCGTTCACACTAACCGTCAGGACATTACAGAGAATCACCAGCGGATAGGTGGCTCGTTCCCGCTCGATCCAGGCGTACTTCACAGAAGGTCCCTCGCGAAGTACGCCGCTGCCTTTTTTGCGATTTCAAGCTCCATCGCCAAGCGCTTGTTCTCCGCGCGCAGGCGCGACAGCTCCATCTGTTCAGCAGTCACAGGCTTGGCACCAGCCCCATTGAGCTTGCCGGCCTCGGCGGCCTTGCGCCAGTTGCGCAGTGTCTGATCAGACACGCCCAATTCCGCAGCCAGCTCTCCTGTCGTCTTCCCGGCACGCAGTTGCCTGACGGCCTGTTCCTTGAACTCCGCAGTGAATTCCTGTTTCGGTATCTTTCGCATTTCGCTTCCTTCCAACTGGTTGAGGTTATACCTCACCTCTTGGAAGGCGAAATTTCGGGGGAAGCTCACCCCCTGTGGGGTTGGTCGCAGTTTCTTTGATCGGCGATGGTTATTGCACCCAAGTGCGTACGACATCCCCCTGCGGGGGACGCCGGTCACTCTTCTTTGCTTCGGCAAAGAAGACTAACGAGAAGAAAGCCGACCCTGCCGGGGGCAGAGCAATAAGGCTGATGGGCCTCGGTGGTTTCGTCGTACGGCCCTGAGTGTTGGCTGGCGTGCCTCACCGGCTTGAAGGACATCGCCACTGCATTACCCATTGGTCACGTGGTGGGGCCCCCAACCTCGGGCGCGGTGACCATTCGGCCATCTGCCGTTCGCGGTGCCGAGCGCCACGACGCTGCCCGCCTTGGTGGTTTCGTGGTTTTGTCTCTGGCGGCGGGCGCCCTGCCATTTGATGCCCTGCCGTACCGGCGCGAGCGGCACCTTGCTCTCAATGCCCTTGGTTTCGTGGTGGTGGCCCGGTTCGCGAGGGTCACGCTCGAACATCACCGCGCCTGCTCTCCGAGACAAAACCACGAAACCAGCCACACCCGAAACGGCGCAGCCCCTCGCACCGCGAACGGCAGATGTGGGAATGGGCACTGCACACGAGGTCAGGGGCCGCACCACGAAACCCATGGGGCACGCCATTGCGCTGCCCTGCAAGCCGGTAACGGCAGATACCAGCAGAACCGCTGCCCATACGACGAAACCAGCACCCTGCGCACCCGCGATTGCTCTGCCCCCGGCAGGGTCGGCTTTCTTCTCGTTAGTCTTCTTTGCCGAAGCAAAAAAGAGTGACCGGCGTCCCCCGCAGGGGGATGTCGTACGCACTTGGGTGCAATAACCATCGCCGATCAAAGAAACTGCGACCACCCCAGCAGAGGGATGTTGTAAGGCTCTCGGGTCCAAAGGCCATCGCCTCAAACAAACAAGCCACCAACTAAATCCGCCCCGCAGGCACCAACTCATCCACCAAATCCCTCATATGCCGCCAATGCGACCCCTCCCAAAACACCCTCTGACAGCACCCGCAAGTCACAAACCGCTCCTGCCGCGCAAACACGCCCGCCGGCACGCGGCCATCCACCTCGGCCTTGCCGATCGGCCGCAGCGGCACATTGCAATCCAGGCACAGCGAGAACGGCCGCGCGCTGCGGGCCAGGTCCAGTCGCGCGAAGATCTCGCGCAACTGCGGCGTGGCCTTGATGGCGCGCACATAGCAGCCGTGGGTGACGCCGCGGCGCTTGAGCAGTTCGCGGTCACGCGTGAGCACGATGCGTCCCTCGCGCATGGCGATGGCCTCGATCTCGCTATCGGCGAAATGGTTGTCGTAGAGGGTGTCGAAGCCGGTCAGCCGCAGCAGGTGGGCCAGCCCGCCCAGATGGGCGTCGGCAACGAAGCGCGTGGTGCGTAGTGGCTCGTCGCGCACGCGCAGCAACGGTGTGACGTCGAAGGCTTCGAACTTGGGATAAACGGACACGCGGTCGCCATCCTGCAGCGGGCGCTCGAATCCACATGACTCGCCGTTCACCAGGATCAGCTCGACCTCGGTGTGCGGTACCCCCAGCGCCTCGATCATGTGCTTGACGGTGGCGGCGCGCGCGCAGGCGCAAACGCAGTCCAGTCCGCGCTGCGCACGCGGCAGGAAGTCGTTCAGTTCCTCGTAGAAACGAAACGTAGCGGTGACGGCGGTGACCATGAGCCAAAGTATGCCACCGCGCGGCCGGGTGCCGGAACGGGTTCCGGTCCGCCGTTCAGCCAGCCTGGTTGGCCAGCCGCAGCGTGGATTCCACCGACAGGCGCGCCCAGGCCGTCATGGCCTCGGCCGACTCCAGGCAGGCCGGCGGCGCGCTCAGGTAGTGAAGCATGGCGATCTCGCGCCCGGCACGGTTGTAGCGGAACGGCTCGCCGCCCTCGGCCTTGAAACGCGCCCGCGTCTTGTCGTCGACTTTCAGGAAGCAGCGCCCGCCCAGGACCAGCGCGAACACCAGGCCGTCGTAGTACAAGGCATGGCCGCCGAACATGCGGCGCGAGGTGATCGGCCCGATGCGCGCCGCCAGCGGCCCCATCAGTTCGAGCAGATGGTCGATGAAGGGATCGGGGCGGCGTGGCATCGCGTCTGGCGCTGAGAGATGCCTTAGAGCTTCAGGCGCTGCCAGATCGCCTTGGTCGCGCTGGCCGTGTTGAGCGTATAGAAATGCAGCCCCGGTACGCCGGCCGCCAGCAAACGCTCGCACAGCGCGGTGACCACGTCCAGGCCAAAGGCGCGGATCGATTCGCGATCGTCGCCAAAGCCTTCCAGCCGCTTGGCCACCCAGCGCGGCACTTCGGCGCCGCACATCTCGGAGAAGCGCATCAGCTGCGAGGAATTGGTGATCGGCATGATGCCCGGCACGATCGGCACTTCCACGCCCATGGCGCGCACGTCGTCGACGAAGCGGAAGTACGCGTCGGCGTTGAAGAAGTACTGGGTGATGGCGGAGTCGGCGCCGGCCTTGACCTTGCGCACGAAATTCTCGAGATCGTGGCGCGGCGACTTGGCCTGCGGGTGGTACTCGGGATAGGCCGCCACTTCGATATTGAACCAGTCGCCGGTCTCGGCGCGGATGAATTCCACCAGCTCATTGGCAAAGCGGAACTCGCCGATCTCGCCCATGCCCGATGGCATGTCGCCGCGCAGCGCCACGATATGGCGGATGCCGCCATCGCGATAGGTCTTGAGGATATCGCGGATGCTCTCGCGCGAGGAACCCACGCACGACAGGTGCGGCGCGGCCTCGATGCCTTCGCGCTGGATTTCCAGCACGGCATCCAGCGTGCCCTGCTGGGTGGTGCCGCCGGCGCCGAACGTCACCGAGATGAACTTGGGATGCAGCGGAGCGAGTTGCGCACGCGTGTTGCGCAGCTTCTCGGCGCCCTCCGCCGTCTTGGGCGGGAAGAATTCGAAGCTGAAGTAGCGGTCTTGCATGATGGTGGCGCGCCGCCTATGGCGCGGCGCGCTGAAAAATTGGCATGGGACGCCAGCAGGCGTCAGGCGCTGCGGCGCTCGCCCAGCAGCAGGCTGGATAGCGCCCAGGAGATCACGCTGTAGAGGATCGAGCCTAGCAAGGCCGCGCCAAAGCCGGTGACCACGAAACCGGCCAGCAGCTTGCCCACGAACAGGAACAGCAGCGCGTTGATCACGAAGATAAACAGGCCAAGCGTCAGCAGCGTCACCGGCAAGGTGAGGATCACCAGGATCGGGCGGATCAAGGTATTCACCAGGCCGAGCACCAGGGCGGCAATCATGGCCGAGCCGAAGCCGCCAAGATGAATCCCATCGATCAGGCTACCCACCAGGAACAGCGCGGCGGCATTGATGATCCAGACGGCCAACAGTCTCATGACGACTCCTTCGCTTGGGTGAAACGGATTCGGGGCAGCACGCCCGCGGCGTGGGCACGCCGCGGGTTGACGATCCGGGGATCGGTCAGAGACAGATCAAAAGCCGATCTGCTGATCAGCGGATCAATAGCGGTAGTGATCGGCCTTGTACGGGCCTTCCTTCTTCACGCCGATATAGGCTGCCTGCTGCTCGGTCAGCTCGGACAGTTGCGCGTTGAGCTTCTTCAGCTGCAGGCGCGCGACCTTCTCGTCCAGATGCTTGGGCAGCGTGTAGACGCCGACCGGGTACTTGCCGCTATCGCGTTCCTGCCACAGTTCGATCTGGGCGATGGTCTGGTTGGCGAACGAGCTGCTCATCACGTACGACGGGTGGCCCGTGCCGCAGCCCAGGTTCACCAGGCGGCCCTTGGCCAGGATGATCAGCTTCTTGCCCGGCTGGTCGCCAACCGCGGGGAAGACCACATGGTCGACCTGCGGCTTGATCTCGTCCCACTCGTACTTTTCCAGCGAGGCGATGTCGATCTCGTTGTCGAAGTGGCCGATGTTGCAGACGATGGCCTGGTCCTTCATCTTGGCCATGTGGTCATGGGTAATGACGTGGTAGTTGCCGGTGCAGGTGACGAAGATGTCGGCCTTGTCGGCAGCGTATTCCATGGTCACCACGCGGTAGCCTTCCATCGCGGCCTGCAGCGCGCAGATCGGGTCGACTTCGGTCACCCACACCTGGGCCGACAGGGCGCGCAGTGCCTGCGCGCTGCCCTTGCCCACGTCGCCGTAGCCGGCCACCAGCGCAACCTTGCCGGCGATCATCACGTCGGTGGCGCGCTTGATGCCGTCCACCAGCGATTCACGGCAGCCATACAGGTTGTCGAACTTGCTCTTGGTCACCGAGTCGTTGACGTTGATGGCGGGGAACTTGAGCTCGCCCTTTTGCGCCATCTGGTACAGGCGGTGCACGCCCGTGGTGGTTTCCTCGGTCACGCCCTTGATGGCGTCCAGATTACGGCTGTACCAGGACGGGTCCTTGGCCAGCTTTTCCTTGATCGCGGCGAACAGGAAGGTCTCTTCCTCGCTGCCCGGCTTGGCGATCAGCGATGCGTCCTTCTCGGCGCGGGCGCCCAGGTGCAGCAGCAGCGTGGCGTCGCCGCCGTCGTCCAGGATCATGTTGGGGGTGCCGCCATCCGCCCAGTCGAAGATGCGRTGSGTGAAGTCCCAGTATTCCTTCAGCGATTCGCCCTTGAAGGCGAACACCGGCGTGCCCGAGGCGGCGATGGCCGCGGCAGCATGGTCCTGGGTCGAGAAGATGTTGCACGAAGCCCAGCGCACGTCGGCGCCGAGCGCGGCCAGCGTCTCGATCAGCACGGCGGTCTGGATGGTCATGTGCAGCGAGCCGGCGATGCGCGCGCCCTTCAGGGGCTGGGCGGCGGCGAACTCGTCGCGGATGGCCATCAGGCCGGGCATCTCGGTCTCGGCGATGGCGATTTCCTTGCGGCCCCAGCCTGCGAGGTTGATGTCGGCCACCAGGTAGTCGTTCTTGAGGTCAGTCACTGCGTTCATGTTTCACTCCGATGAAGAGTGGCGACGAAGGACAAGTGCGGGGGATACGGCCGCGCCATGCCGTGGCGGAAAAAGCCACTTTGCATAACGGGCGGATAGGTCGACTCGCCTCCGTGTATGTGCCACGGATCAGCGAGCGCCGTTGAAGACAGTCCGAGCCTGGCGAATGGCACAATGGGGCCCATTCGTTGCAACGCTCCTCGGAGTGGCGGTATTGTAGCCTGCCAAAAGGCGCCGCGCATTGCCGCCAACACGTTTTTTATTTGCCGCCCGTCCGATACATGACCCAGACGACACACCGCCCCCCGCGCACCCTGACCATCGCCGGCTCCGACTCGGGCGGCGGCGCCGGCATCCAGGCCGATCTCAAGACCTTTGCCGCGCTGGGCTGCTTCGGCATGAGCGCGATCACCGCCATCACCGCCCAGAACACCCTGGGCGTGACCGGCGTGCACGCCATCCCGGCCGACATGGTGGCGGCGCAGATCGACGCGGTGGCCAGCGATATCGGGGTGGATGCGGCCAAGACCGGCATGCTGGGCACGGCGGCCATCGTCGAAGCGGTAGCCGCCGCGGTGGACCGCCACGGCATCCGCCGGCTGGTGGTGGACCCCGTGATGATCTCCACCTCCGGCGCCACGCTGGCGGACGACGCCACCACCCGGGCCATGGTCAGCCTGCTGTTCCCGCGCGCCGCGCTGGTCACGCCCAACCTGCCGGAAGCGTCCTATCTGCTGGGCCGCAAGATCACCCGGCGTGACGAAATGGAGCAGGCGGCACGCGACCTGGCCGCGCTGGGCTGCCCGGCGGTGCTGCTCAAGGGCGGGCACCTGGAGCCGGAAGATGCCGGCCTGGACGACCTGCTGCTGGGCGCCGACGGCACCGTGCGCGTGTTCTCCCATCCACGCGTTGAAACCCGCAACCTGCATGGCACCGGCTGCACGCTGGCGGCGGCCATCGCGGCGCAACTCGCGCGCGGCGATACGCTGGAAGATGCGGTGGAAGTGGCGCTGGATTTTGTGGCCGATGCGATCGTGGCGGGCGCCGACTTTGAGCTTGGGGCGGGCAACGGGCCGCTGAACCACGGCTTTGCGCCGCGGGTACTGGGGTGAAACACGAGCAGCCCCCCCAATGCGAAGCGAAGCGAGCCGTGACGGCGTTAGAGGCCGTATGGGGCGCCTTCTTTGCCTACTTTCTTGGCAAGCCAAGAAAGCAGGTCGCTCCCCGCAGGGGAGTGAAACTGCCTTTGACTTTGACTTTGACTTTGAGCTTTCAGGCCCTTATCGCACCATGCCCACCCTGACCCACATCGACCTGCGCACCGACCCCGCCGCCGCCCCCTACCAAAAGCATGAAGTCGTCCAGGTAGCCTTCGCCAAGGAACCCGGCGAACTCATCAGCCTCGAAGGCCCCAACCGCTACCAGCCCGGCGACGCCATCATCACCGGCTCCACCGGCGACCGCTGGGTCGTATCGCGCGAGCGTTTCGACCCGAAGTACGAACCGCTGCAAACCGGCACGCACGGCCAGGACGGCGCCTACCGGAACATCCCGGGCGTCGTGCTCGCCAAACGCATGAACGAAGCCTTCAGCATTGCCCGCTCCACCGGCGGCGACGTACTGCATGGCGCGGCCGGCGACTGGCTGATGCAGTACGCCCCGAACGACTACGGCATCGTCCAGCAGGCGCGCTTCGCCCAAGTCTATCGTCCGGCCAGCGGCAACGCCTGAAGCGTCAGTCGCCGCCGCTGCTCAGCGGCACCAGCTTGAACGCCGCGCGCGCCACGCACACCACCTCGCCGGCGGCATTCTTCACTTCGCCTTCGCAAAAAGCGATGCGCGCGCCGCGCCGCATGCAGCGCGCTTCCAGGTGCAGTTCACCGCGCGCGGCGGCCAGGAAGTGCGTGGACATATCGATGGTGATCACGCCGGTATCGAGCGGCGCATGCGAGCGCGCCGCGCCGCTGAGCGTGAAATCCAGCGTCGCCATCAAGGTGCCGCCATGTACGTCGCCCCGGCTGTTGACCAGGAACGGGCTGACCGGCAGGCGCGTGCGGCACAGGCCCGCCTCCATCTGCACGGGTTGCAGGCCGAGATGGCGCATCAGCGGCACGTCGATGCCGAAATAGGGCTTCTCGGGCGTGCCCGGCGCAACCGGGACAATCTGAGCGGGACTTTCCAAAACAGGGTTTCCTTGTTCGAGTTCTGCGAATTCCACCACGGCCTGGCCTTCGGCCACGGCATCGCCGGCCGCAATCGTAACGCCAACGCGATGCGCATGGTGCGGACCTGGCCGTTCACCGCACGCTCTTGTGCCCTACAGGATCTCCCGGACGAACCACGCATTGAAGCGGTAAAGCGCAATGGACGGAATCACGACAAACAAGAGCAGGCTGACGACTGCGCGCCGGGTTCTATAGAGGTAGAGCGCCATCAGATCGCGCAGCGCGTAGCTGGCGACCAGCACCAGCAGCGGAATGTAGGCCAGCAGGCAAAACAGGAATATCCAGACAAGGACACCGCCCTGCAACGCGTGGTCAAGAAAACCAACGCCGTCCATCCAGCGCGCATCCCCTGCACTGAATGTGACAAGCAGCATCAACAAGGAAGCGACCAGAGTGGGACAGCGCAGCATTCAGGTCGGCTCTTTCGCTTCGCCCGGCTCACCATCGAGCAGCACGCGCAGCACGGCGATGGCCTCCATCAGCGTGGTTTTGCCCGAGCCGTTCTCGCCGACCAGGAAGGTGACCTTGGGATGCATCGCTATCGCATCCAGCGTGCGCACCGCCAGCAGGCAGAAGGGATAGCGCTCGAAGCTGTCGACGATGTCGCGCCGCAGGCAGACGCGGCTGATGAACTGGGGCGAGATCACGGTGTTCGCCGGGGTGGATGACACGGCGCTATCGTAACGCAATGCGGCGCCTGCAGCACCAGGCGCATGGCAATGCGCTGCCGCAGGCCAAGAATGGCCTCGTGCGTCAGCACGGCGGCCAGCCGGGGGCAGAGGCCGGCGTCGTCGAGCCGGCGAAAGCCGAGGCGCGCATAGAACGGCGCGTTCCAGGGGAGGTGGCTGAACGTGGTGAGGCCTAGCGATTGCACGCCCTGCTGACGGAAAGAAACGGCTACGGCGTTCACCAGTGCGCGGCCGAAGCCGCGGCGGGCATGGATGGGATGCACATCCATCTCGTCGAGGTAGGCGTGATGTCCATGCAGGCTGGCCAGCGCGAAGCCGGCGACGGTGCCGTCGGTGGCGATGGCAACCCACAGGCGGCACTCGCGCTGCGCGCGCCGGAAGTCTTCGATCGGGGTGACTTGCTCGCGCAGCGCCGCTGGCAGGTCAACCGCAGGGAATAGCGCGGCGGCGGCGCGTTCGATGGCGGGGAGAGTGGATATGTCCGCCGGCGTGGCAAGGCGGATGTCTGCAGGTGGCATGGGTGTTATGGCAGTGGTGGCGGGCCCGGGTTCCCGCCTGGCCAACCTACGGGCCGGAGGCATTCATGCCTCCGGGAACATTCCCAGCAGGTTGCTCACCGCGGCCGGCACATCCGCCGCCTCGGTAATCGCGCGGACCACCGCCGCGCTGCCCACGCCCGCGGCCAGCACCTGCGGCAACCGTGCCGCGTCGACGCCTCCGATGCCCACCAGCGAAGGCACCACGGGCCGCATCAGCCTGACGTACGCATGGAAGCGCCCCAGCCCCTGCGGCGCGGTCGGCATCACCTTGGTGGTGGTCGGGAAAATCGCGCCCAGCGCCAGGTAGCTCGGGCCGATCATCGCCACGCGCAGCATCTCCGCATAGCCGTGCGTGGACACACCAAGCCGCAGCCCGGAGGCGCGCAGCGCATCGAGGTCTGCTTCGTCGAGATCTTCCTGGCCGAGGTGGATACCGTAGATGCCGCTGGCCGCGCTGTCGTTGCCGTGGCTGGCGTGATAGTCGATAGCCGCACGCCAGTGGTCGTTGATAAACAGGCGCGACGCGCTGCCACGCGCGGCGTTCGCAGCGCGCTCGATTTCACTGCGCACGGCCTGCGCATCGTCCGACTTGAAGCGCAACTGCACCGTGGGCACCGCCAGCGGCACCAGGCGCTCGATCCACTCGGCACTCGGCACCACCGCATACAAGCCCAGCGGCGGGCACGGCGCGAATGGCTCGACGCGCGACTCCGGCGCGACCAGCGCGGCATGGCGCACGCGTGGGAATCGCGCGAATTCCACCGGCCATTCCTGCGAGCCGGGCTGCCATGCACGCGCCAGGCAGAGTGCGTCATGCGCGGGAAAATGCAGTGCCAGGCAAGCCAGCAGCACGGCCACGAAGGCCGGCGAGTGCGCGGTGTCGCCGTCGGCATGGGCGTTGAACACCCAGGTGCCCATCGGCGAGCGCACGGTATCGCTCCATTGCCCGCCCTCGCGGTCGCTTTCGATGGCGATGGCGCCGGCGGCGCCGATGCGCGCCAGCGTGCCGGCATCGGCTTCGCCGTCGAACAGCACCACGTCGGCATCGCCGAGCGCGGCGGGCACGGCGGCCTGCGTCCATACGCGCCACGCTTTCTCATTGCTGCCGAATGTGGCGCCGTAGCGCGCCAGCAGTGTGTCGTGCAGCGCGGCGTCGACACCGGCCTGGATACTGTGGCTCGTCATGCGCGGTCCTCCACGCCTTCGGCGTGCCAGAACGGCATGCCCACCACCGGCGTGCTCGCCTGCGCAATGTCGCGCTCGGGCATGGGGCCGGCCAGGTAGGCGGTGCGGCCGGCGTCGACGGCCAGCGCGAAAGCGCGGGCCATGTTCACCGGGTAGGCGGCTTGCGCCACGGCGGTGTTCAGCAGCACGCCGTCGTAGCCCCACTCCAGTACCTGGGCTGCATGCGATGGCAGGCCAAGGCCGGCATCGACGATCAGCGGCGTATCCGGCAGCCGTTCGCGCAGCAGGCGCATGGCGTGCGGGTTGACGGCGCCCTTGCCGGTGCCGATCGGCGCGGCCCAGGGCATCAGCGCCTGGCAGCCGACATCAAGCAGCCGGCGGCACAGCACCAGGTCTTCCGTGCAATACGGCAGCACCTTGAAGCCTTCCTTGATCAGCGTCTCGGCCACGGCAGGCAGGTTGAGCGTATCGGGCTGCAGGGTGTAGTCGTCGCCAACCAGCTCGAGCTTGATCCAGTCGGTCTCGAACACCTCGCGCGCCATCATGGCGGTGGTGATGGCTTCCTGCGGCGCCATGCAGCCGGCGGTATTGGGCAGTACCGGCACGTCCAGCGACCTGAGCATCTGCCAGAAGGCCTGGCCGCCCTCGCCTTCTCCGACCGCGCCCTGGCGGCGCAGCGCCACCGTCAGCATGGCAGGCTTTGCCACTTCCACCGCGGCCTGCAAGGTGGCGGGAGACGGATAGCGCGCGGTGCCCAGCAACAGGCGCGAGGCGAACGACTCGCCATAGAGCACGAAGGGATCGCCGAGCAGGTCGCGGCGCGATTCAGCGGTATTGAGGGTCATGTTGGGTCAGCCTCCCGTCACGGGTTGCACAAGGTCGATGCGGTCGCCGGCGGCGAGCGCGGTGGCCGCATGCGCGGCGCGCGGCACGAACTGGCCGTTGAGCGCGGCGGCAAAGGGCGGCGCGATGCCGGCGCCAGCCACCGCGTCGGCCAGGGTGGCGTTGTCGGCAAGAGCCAGCGGACGGCCGTTGAGCACGATATCCATGGGCGTTCTGTTCTGTTCCGTTCAGTGCAGCACCGGCGAGCCGGCAACGGTATCAAGCGCGGCCACGATCATGCCGGGCCAGCGCAGCGCTGCCGGCACGGCATAGGCCGCGGGGTCGTCATCGAGCAGGGCCCGCACTACCTGGCAGGCTGCCTCGGTGACTGCCGGCGCGATCAGGAAGCCATGCCGGTACAGGCCGTTGAGGCGCACGATGCGGGCATGCTGGTCGACGCGGATGGCCGGCAGGTGGTCCGGGCGCGTCGGGCGGCGCTGCACATTGAGTTCCAGCACGCGCGCCTCGCCGAACGCCGGATGCAGCGAATACGCCGCCGACAGTAGTTCCAGCGCCGAGCGCACGCTCATCGGCGAATCGTCCTCGCTTTCGAGTTCAGTGGCGCCGATCACGTACAGATCGTTGGGCTTGGGCGCGATATAGATCGGATAGCGCGGATGCAGCAGGCGCACCGGGCGATGCAGCTTGACTTCGGGCGCGTGCACGCGCACCACTTCGCCGCGCAGCCCGCGCAAACCCGGCATGCTGCCGTGCGCGGCCGGCTGCCCGGGCCACGCCGCGCGCGCGCCAAGGCCGCGGCAATCCAGCACCACGCGTGCGCAGATGCCAAGCGCCGGCAGGTCGCCGGCCTCGACTTCGCCGGCTTCCCACACGCAATGCAGGCCGCCGCCAACCGCGCAGGCCAGCAACGCGCGCAACGTGCCGCGATTGTCGAGCTGGCCTTCACCGGCCAGCAGCAGGCCCTGGGAAAAGCGGCCCGCCAGCGCAGGCTCGAGAGCGGCCACGCCGTTGCCGTCGAGCGCGCGCATGCGCTCCGCCACCAGCTCGGGCGGCGCCACCGCGCGCACGCGGCTGGTGAACAGCGACATCTCGCTGCGGTCGCGGGTATGCCAGACCACCAGCGTGCCGTCCTCCTGGAAGAACACCGGCTCCGGCAATTCGGCCACCCAGGCGCGCCACAGGTCGACGCTGGCGGTGCCCAGCTCGACGATGCGGCGCTCGGCGATGGCGGATTCCGCCAGGGGCGCCAGCATCGCCGCCGCCACATGCGCGGCCGAGCCGGCGCCATCGGGGCCGGCGCGTTCGACCAGCGCCACGCGCAGGCCGGCACGTACCAGTTGCCAGGCGGAAAGGCGCCCGGCCAGACCGGCGCCGAGCACGGCCACATCAAACGACTGCGTTGTCATGGGGATGGTTGTGCCGGTGCTCGCCGCGACTGCGCGGCGGCGCGCCGGCCTCCTTTAAGTCATGGCGTGCCCTGTCCATCGGGAAGGGCACAGAACTTCGCATGCGGCGCCCACGTTGGCGAGCGCCGCACCCATTGCATTGCCTTACGAGTAGATCTTGCTGCCGCTCTTGACGAACTCGATCGACTTTTCCTGCATGCCTTTCTCGGCTTCCGGCTTGAGCGAAGCGGCGTAGTCGCGCACTTCCTGCGTGATCTTCATCGAGCAGAACTTGGGACCGCACATCGAGCAGAAATGCGCGATCTTGGCGCCTTCGGCCGGCAGCGTGGCGTCGTGGTACGAACGCGCGCGTTCCGGGTCCAGGCCGAGGTTGAACTGGTCTTCCCAGCGGAACTCGAAGCGCGCCTTGGACAGTGCGTTGTCGCGCAGCTGCGCGCCCGGCCAGCCCTTGGCAAGGTCGGCCGCGTGGGCGGCGATCTTGTAGGTGATGATGCCTTCGCGCACGTCKTSCTTGTYCGGCAGGCCCARGTGCTCCTTSGGCGTGACGTAGCASAGCATSGCSGTGCCSAWCCAGCCGATATTGGCCGCGCCGATGCCGCTGGTGATGTGGTCGTAGCCGGGGGCGATGTCCGTCACCAGCGGTCCGAGCGTGTAGAACGGCGCTTCGTAGCAGTGCTTCAGCTCTTCATCCATGTTGGCCTGGATGCGCTGCAGCGGCACGTGGCCCGGGCCTTCGATCATGACCTGCACGTCGTGCTTCCAGGCCTTGTCGGTCAGCTCGCCGAGCGTGCGCAGTTCGCCGAACTGGGCGTCGTCGTTGGAGTCGGCGATACAGCCGGGACGCAGGCCATCACCGAGGCTGAACGACACGTCGTACGCCTTCATGATTTCGCAGATCTCGTCGAAGTGCGTGTACAGGAAGTTTTCCTTGTGATGCGCCAGGCACCACTTGGCCATGATCGAACCACCGCGCGAGACGATGCCGGTGACGCGGTCCGCGGTCATCGGCACATAGCGCAGCAGCACGCCGGCGTGGATGGTGAAGTAGTCCACGCCCTGCTCGGCCTGCTCGATCAGCGTGTCGCGGAACATTTCCCAGGTCAGGTCCTCGGCGATGCCGCCGGTCTTGTCCAGCGCCTGGTAGATGGGCACCGTGCCGATGGGCACCGGCGAATTGCGCAGGATCCACTCGCGGGTTTCATGGATGTGCTTGCCGGTGGACAGATCCATGATGGTGTCGGCGCCCCAGCGGATCGACCACACCATCTTTTCCACWTCCTCGGCCAGCGACGACGTCACGGCGGAGTTGCCCAGGTTGCCGTTGATCTTGACGCGGAAATTGCGCCCGATCGCCATCGGCTCCAGTTCGGTGTGGTTGATGTTGGCGGGAATGATGGCGCGGCCGGCGGCGATTTCCTTGCGCACGAATTCCGGCGTCATGTCTTCCGGGCGCAGCGGCAGCGCGGCACCCAGCGCATTGCCGGGGTGCTGGCGCAGCAGCGCCTTGTATTCGGGCTTGTCGTACAGCGCTTGCAGGTTCAGCGACTCGCGCAGCGCCACGTATTCCATCTCSGGSGTGATGATGCCGCGGCGCGCATAGTGCATCTGCGACACGTTGGCGCCGGCCTTGGCGCGGCGCGGGTTGGTCAGCTGGGCAAAGCGCAGGTGCGCGGTGGCCGGATCAGCGGCGCGTGCCAGGCCGTATTCCGACGACAGGCCGGACAGCACTTCGGTGTCGCCTCGCTCTTCGATCCACTTGCCGCGCACCGATGGCAGGCCGGCCTTCAGGTCGATATGGATGTCCGGATCGCTGTACGGGCCCGAGGTGTCGTACACGGGAATCGGCGGATTGGACATCTCGCCCTTGTCCGTGCGCGTGGACGTCTGCAGGATCGTGCGCAGCGGCACGCGGATATCGGGGCGGCTGCCGGTCAGGTAGGTCTTGCTGGATGCCGGATAGGCGAATTTTTTGTCGAGATCGGTTTCAAGCGACTCGAAAGATGCGGCGGGGGCGGTATTTGTGCGGGCCATGGGTGTCGTCCTCTCTCTTGCGGGGATGGACGAAACCAGGAGCCCTGTGAGCATGGCCGCGGCGCCGGGGCCGGGATCATGTGCCTTGGAGAAGGCAGGAGCTTTTCGGTAACCATGAAACTTCCCACGCCGGTACTAGCCGGATCGGGTTCGAAGGGACTCTCTCAGCCGCACGGCCCATCCGTACGGCACCCCTGTTTCATCCAACGGGGTGAATTTAAGCACAAGGCTCGGAGCTTGACCACCCCTGTTTCAATCTGGAGTGTCGTGCGTCAAGGTATGGCTGAGGGCCATGCGGCCCCCAGGCATTAACATGTACACCATTACGCTGCAACGCACCATGACTTAGCGTGCGCATGCACTGCCATTCGAACACCATTCGAACACCGCCGCGATTTCAAGCCTTGAAGGTCACCCAAGGCTTCAACCGCGCCACTGCTTCGATCAGCCCGGCCTCTTCCTGTGCCTGCCGCACCGGACCGATCGGCTTGTAGGCCTCGGGCGCTTCTTCCACCCTGCGCTCCTCGCGCAGCGTGACGCAGCGCCACCCGGCGTTGGCATGATCGCTTTTCAAGCGGCGCAAAGCCTGGCGCCGGACACTGCGGCCGGCTCCGTGGCTGCATGACGAGAGCCAATCGGTGTGACCCAAACCGCTCACTATATAGGAAGCATCCCCCATGGAACCGGGGATCAGGGCCAGGTCGCCGTGATGCGCGGGTGTCGCGCCCTTGCGGTGGATATTGAGGCCGTTTTCGCGCAGCACCACGTTATGCGGCACGTCGACCACCAGCCGTGAAGCCGTCGCGCCGCACAACTCGGCCAGTTCCTTGCGCACGAGTTCGGCCAGCACCACCCGGTTGGCCCAGGCATAGCGTGCCGCCGTACCCATGGCCACCAGGTACTCGTGCGCCAGGCTGCCCGCCAAGCCGTACAGCCCGCTCGTCGGATGCTTCAGGCCTGCGGGCCAGGCCTGGCGCGCCCGGTCCATCCAGCGCCGGCCCACGTAGAAGCCGACATCGCGCGAGCCGCTGTGGATCATCGCCACGACATCGCCGGGCGCCAGGCCGACGCGATATGCCGCGTGCCTGTCGAAGATCTCGTCCACCACCTGCAGTTCGACAAAATGATTGCCCCCGCCCGGCGTGCCGAGACAGGGATCGCGAAAGACCTCGCGATTGCCGACGTGCGCATCCGGCGCATAGCGGGCACTCCCGCCAAACGCATCCAGTCCGACGCAAGCGGCAAGTTCGGCCTCCAGCCGGGCACGATCGACCTGCGCCCACAAGCCTTGCGGCGCCACGCGATCGATGAACGCGGCGGGTCCCTCGTCGAATAGGGCGCGGAACGCGGCGCTATGCACCGGCATGTCGCGGCCGTTATCGAGCAGCGCACGCGTCAGCCTGCTCACAAGGGCATCCTGCTGCGGCAGCAGGGCGGCTTGCTTCAGGCTTGTAGTAATCAGGCGCATGCCGCAATTGATGTCGGTACCAATCGCGGCGGGAATGACGAAATCCGCGTCGGTGGCAACGATCGATCCGACCGGCGCGATGCCGCCGGGATGAAAGTCCGGCGTGGCGCAGGCTTTGCAAACGCCATGGTGGCCGTCCGGCGAACGCACCGCGGCAAAGTCGAGCAACTGCCGTACGGCTTTCGCTTCCAGGGGAAGCGTGGCGGGCAACAGCACGGAGGCTTGCGCGTGTTCGTTGCGCAGGTGATAGACACCCTGGATGCGCTCGACATGGATGCCCTGGCGCTGCAGGGCTTTTTCAAGACGGGGAAGGGAAGACATGGCTGCCGGGAATACAAGGTACGGGGGTGCCTCCGGCGGACCGGGGCAAAAAGTACCTTCTGCGCAGCAGCGTCGAGAAAGGAGCGTGCAGTGTATCGCCGGGAAGCGGCGAACGGCAAGCGCCCGGCCCGCGAGCCCAGCCATGACGGCGCAAAGTGTTGGGGGCCGGACACAGTGCAAGCCCACGCACATAGCGCGCCGCTTGCTCTACCATGCAATCAGACATGCCCATGCGCAACGCTCGCAGAAGACCGCACAGGAGACCTCATGACTGAAGCTGCCACCCACCGCGTGTTCAACCAGGTCCCGGACCTCACCGGCCACAACCTGTTCACCGGCGACCCCGCCTTGCGCGACGCGCTGGAGCGGCTTGGCGGCGGCTGGCACGCCAGTGCGCTCGATGTCTTCGGGGCGCGCCTGGGCAAACCCGATGTCCAGCAGTGGGCGGCCGAGGCCAATCGCCACGCGCCCGAGCTGCATACGCACAGCCGCACCGGCGAGCGCATCGACGAAGTGGAATTTCCGCCGGCATGGCACGCCTTGCTGGCCCTGCTGCGCAGCCAGCAGTTGCAGGCGCTGCCGTTCGCGCAGCCCAGGGAGGGCGCGTGGGTGGCGCGCGCCGCCGGCTATTTCCTGCAGGCGCAGGCCGAATCCGGATCCCTGTGCCCGCCCACCATGACGTTCGCCAGCATCCCGGTGCTGCAGAAGGAAGCGGCGCTGTTCGCGGAACTGGGGCCGAAACTGTTTGCCACCGAGCACGATCCGCGCGACCTGCCCTGGCGCGACAAGCATGCCGTGATGATCGGCATGGGCATGACGGARAARCAGGGCGGCWCCGATGTGCGCAGCAACACCACCGTCGCGCGCGCCGTGCGCGGCGAGGGCCGCGGCGCCGAGTACGCGATCACCGGGCACAAGTGGTTTTTCTCCGCGCCGATGTGCGATGCCCACCTGGTGGTGGCGCGCATGGGCGCGGAGGACGGGCCGCTGTCGTGCTTCTTCGTGCCGCGCTTTCGCGACGACGGCAGCAAGAACCCGGTGCAGATCCAGCGTCTCAAGGACAAACTGGGCAATCGCTCCAACGCCAGCAGCGAAGTGGAATTCCGCGAGGCCACCGGCATCCTGATCGGCGAGGAAGGCCGCGGCATCCCGACCATTATCGAGATGGCCACCTATACCCGGCTGGATTGCGTGATCGGCAGCGCCGCCATCATCCGCGCGGCGCTGGTGCAGGCCATCCACCACGCGCGGCACCGCATGGCGTTCGGCCGCCTGCTGGCGGAGCAGCCGCTGATGCGCAACGTGCTGGCCGACCTGGCGCTGGAAAGCCAGGCCGCCACCCTGCTCATGATGGAACTGGCACATGCTTTCGAGCGGGCCGATGCCGATCCGCTGGCCGCCGCCTGGAAGCGCATCGTCACGCCGGCGGCCAAGTTCTGGGTCTGCAAGCGCGCCATAGAGGTGACGGGCGAAGCCATGGAGGTATGGGGCGGCAACGGCTACGTGGAGGAAGGCCCGATGGCCCGGCTGTACCGCGAGGCGCCGGTCAACTCGATCTGGGAGGGCTCCGGCAACATCATGTGCCTGGACGTGCTGCGCGCGCTCCAGCGCAATCCCGAGGACGCGGGGCGGCTATTGCAGGACCTAGGACGGCGCGCCGGCGGCCATCCGGCGGTGCGCGCCGAACTCGCCTCGCTGCAGGCGATGCTGCGCGACGCGCCGGAACATCTCGAAGCCGGCGCGCGGCGCTTTGCCCAGGGCCTGGTGCTGACCGCGCAGGCGGCGCTGATGCTCGCCCATGCCGACACCGACGATGCCGAGCGCTTCGTGGCCAGCCGGCTTGGACGCCAGCATGGCCGCGTGTTCGGCACGCTGGAGGGCGACGAAGCCGCGCTGGCGGGCGTGGTGGCGCGCGCATGGCCGGCGTGAAGCCGCCGGTGCATCGCCGCGCGTGAACGCCCAGAGGCGCCCAGGCAGCTGACACGGCCGCACGCTGTCATGCTGGCGCATGGCGCGATTCGTCCGTGCGCACCTGGCCTCGCAACATACCCCCCGGATTAATTCCCCGCCTCGCTACAGCCAAGGCCAGTGATGCCGTAAACCGTTGATATAAAGGGCATACATTTAATACATAAGTGCCCGATAGTCATCTTTAAATATCAAGCGGAGCGCCTTGCCGCGGCGGGCGCCGACATCCCGACATGAACATCAGCCAACGCCTGCTACTTTCCTTATCTCTTGCCCTGTTCGCCTTGCTCGGGGTGGGCCTTGGTGGCATCTGGCAACTCCACCAGTCGGAACAGCGCTTCGAGTACTTCAACAACAACACGCTGGACAGCGTGCGCATCCTTGTCAGCCTCAAGGACGACGTCAACACCATGCGCATCGCGCTTTACCGGCATACCATGACCGACGACCTCAAGGGCAAGACTGAAGCCGAACAGTCGCTCGCCAGTGCGGACCAGCATTTCGACACTACCGCCGCCAAATACGAACGCGCGGATATCTCCGACGAGACTGATCGCAAGATGCTCGAGGCTGACCGGGCCGCCCTCAAGCGCTACCGCGCCGGACGCGCCGCCTTGCTGGAGAAATCGCACGCCAACGATTACGCAGCCGCGCAGGCCATGCTCGTGAGTGGTGAACTGCATGAGGCGTCGACCGCGATGCGCAAGACGATCGAGGATCACATCGCCTACAACGCGGAACTGGGCGAGCACGCCGTCCTGAGCAATCGCGAGCAGTACCACACTGCAGTCATGGTGTTCTCGGTCTTGATCGCCGTAGCCGTGCTGGGCACCGGTTTCCTGGCGGTGACGCTTTACCGGCGCATCCATGGCAGCCTGGCCGAGATCGAGCAGACCCTGGAATACGTCAGCGACTCCCTTGACCTCGCGCGCCGCGCGCCGGTCGGGCGCATGGATGAAATCGGCCGCACCGCGGCCGCCTTCAACCGCTTGCTCGAACGCGTGGCGGTGGCGCTGCACGAAGTGCGTCATTCGACCGAATCCGTGGGCGTGGCGGCACGCCAGATCGCCGCGGGCAACACCGACTTGTCGGCGCGCACCGAACAGCAGGCGGCCTCGCTGGAGCAAACCGCATCGAGCATGGAGGAGCTGACCACCACCGTGCGGCAGAACGCCGACAATGCGCGCCAGGCCAGCGGCCTGGCCGGCAATGCCGCCAGCGTCGCCGAGCACGGCAGCGCCGCGGTTCAGCAGATGGTGCAAACCATGGGCGCGATCAGCACCAGCTCCAGCCGCATCGCCGAAATCACCAGCCTGATCGAGGGTATCGCCTTCCAGACCAATATCCTGGCRCTGAATGCSGCGGTGGAAGCCGCGCGCGCCGGCGAACAGGGCCGGGGCTTCGCGGTGGTGGCGGGCGAAGTGCGCAGCCTGGCGCAGCGCTCGTCCAGCGCCGCCAAGGAAATCAAGGACCTGATCGACAGCTCGGTCGACACCGTGCGCACCGGCTCGGCACAGGCCGAGGACGCCGGCAAGACCATGGGCGAAGTCCAGAATGCAGTAAAGCGCGTGTCCGACATCATTGCCGAGATTGCCGCGGCCTCCGACGAGCAGAGCGCCGGCATCGAACAGGTCAACAAGGCGGTCGGCCAGATGGACGAGGTCACGCAGCAAAACGCCGCGCTGGTGGAAGAAGCCGCCGCCGCGGCGCAATCGCTGGACGACCAGGCCGGCAAGCTGCGCGATACGGTGTCGACCTTCCGGCTGGCGAACGCGGCCTGACGGCGCAGTATCTTCGCAATGCCGGCCCGAGAGCCAGCGCGAGTCCGGCCCGGCGCCGGGCCGGGGCTCACACCGCCAACACCTCCGCCATGCGCAGTACCACGCGGGGACCGTGCCGGATCAGGTCATGCGCGCGCTCGCCGATCATGATGGCCGGCGCATTGGTGTTGCCGCCGATCAGCGTCGGCATGATCGACGCGTCCACCACCCGCAGCCCTTCCACACCCCGCACGCGCAGTTGCGGGTCGACCACCGCGTTCTCATCCATACCCATGCGGCAGGTGCCGACGGGATGGTAGATGGTGTCGGCATGCGCGCGGATCATCTCGCGGATCGCGCTGTCGTCGCTGCCATCCGCGCGCAGGTGCGCGGAATACAACTCCTTGCCGCCGAACGCCGCCAGTTGCGGCTGCGCAAGGATGCGGCGCACGATGCGCACGCCCGCCACCAGGCCGTCGAGGTCACTCGGGGCGGACAGGAAACGCGGATCGATCAGCGGCGCCTCGCGGATATCGGGCGAGGCCAGCCGCACCTCTCCCCGGCTTTTCGGGCGCAGCACGCAGACGTGGCAGGAATAGCCGTGGCCGAAGCGCAGGCGGCGCATATGGTCGTCGGCCATGCCGACCACGAAATGTAGCTGCAGGTCCGGTTCTTCCAGTCCGGGATCGCTCTTGAGGAAAGCGCCCGCCTCGGCGAAGTTGGAAGTCATCATGCCGGTGCGTTCGCGCCGGTATCGCAGGATCTCCGCCAGCATGCGGAAGGCGCCGCCCACCGACACGCCGAACAGCTCCGATGCCGCCACGCGCTTGTGCACGATGACGTCGAGATGGTCCTGCAGGTTGGTGCCCACGCCTGGCAGGTCATGCACCACGGGAATGCCCAGCTCGCGCAAATGCGCCGCCGGGCCCACGCCCGACACCATCAGCAGTTGCGGCGAACCGAACGCCCCTGCCGACACGATCACCTCGCGGCGCGCCCGCAGCACGGTCTCGCGGCCATCCAGCCGCACCACGACGCCCACCGCGTGGCGGCCTTCAAACTCGATGCGCAGCACTTGCGCGCCCGTCAGCACATGCAGGTTGGCGCGGCCGCCATTGCTGGCGCGGTCGGCGGCATCGCCGCGGTGCAGGTAGGCGCGCGCCGCGTTCCAGCGCTCGCCGCCGTGCTGTGTCACCTGGTACCAGCCCGCGCCTTCCTGGTCCACGCCGTTGAAATCATCGTTGCGGCGGTAGCCGGCCTGCTGGGCCGCCTCGATGAAACGCTGGCCAAACGGATTGGGCGTGCGCAGGTCCGACACATGGAGCGGACCGCTGCCGCCGTGCAAGGGATCGTCGTCGCGCCCGGCCACGCGCTCGTTGCATTCCGCGCGGCGGAAATAGGGCAGCACGTCGTCCCAGGCCCAGCCATCGCACCCGGCCATGGCCCAGCCATCGTAGTCGGACGGCGTGCCCCGCGTGTAGATCATGGCGTTGAGCGAGGAACTGCCGCCAAGGCCACGCCCGCGCGGCTGGTAGCCGCGGCGCCCGTCCAGCCCCGGCTGCGGCACGGTGTGGTAGCCATAGTTGCGGCTGCCGGCGCGCGGCAGCAAAGCCGCGCAGCCTGCCGGCGTCGACACCAGCACATGGTGATCGTGGCCTCCGGTTTCGAGCAGCGCCACGCTGTCGCTGCCGCTGTCGGCCAGGCGCCCGGCCAGGGCACACCCCGCCGAACCGCCGCCAACGACAAGATAGTCAAAGGTGGTTTCCATCCGTCTCCCCGCGTGGTCGGAGGTCAGTCTGCCGGGGTTGCGCCGGACGCTGGGGCAGGCCGGGCATGCCGGGCAACCCGGTCTGGCGGGCACGCCGAGAGCATGCCGCGAAATCAGTGTAGGGCTTTGCCGGGGCGCTGGAAAGGGTAAAGGAAGGGCGATGAATACGGCTGTTTGAAGCACGAGGCTGGTGGCCGGCCTCCATTGCCAGTGGCGGCCGCATGACATATGGTGCGGGAATTGAAACGCCGCGCGCGCCACGGGCAGCGCGCGGCCCCGGGAGAACGAGAGATGAGAGAAGTGCCCGAGATGTCATCCGTATTCGACGCCATGCGCGCCGCCTCGCGGCGGGACCAGTCGCCTGCCTGGGCCGTGCGTGCCGACCGTCTGCGGCGGCTGCGCAAGCTGGTGGCCGAACACCGGGACGAGATCTCGCAGGCCATCAGCGCCGACTTTGGCAATCGCGCTCACCAGGAAACCGCGCTGCTCGAAGTCTTTCCCAGCGTGGCCGGGATCGACGATGCGCTGCGTCATGGCAAACGCTGGATGCAGGTGCGGCGGGCGCGCACCGGGTTGTGGTTCAAACCCGCCACGTCGCGGCTGATGCCGCAGCCGCTGGGCGTGATCGGCATCGTGGTGCCGTGGAACTATCCGCTCTACCTGACGGTGGGCCCGCTGGCGGGCGCGCTGGCCGCGGGCAACCGCGCCATGGTCAAGCTCTCCGAGTACACCCCGCGCTTCGCCGCGCTGTTCGCGCGCCTGGCGCAGCAACACTTCGCCGCCGATGAGGTCGCCGTGATCAATGGCGACGCGGAGGTGGCGAGTGCCTTCTCCGCCCAGCCCTTCGACCACCTGCTGTTCACTGGTTCGACCCAGGTCGGCCACCATGTCATGCGCGCGGCGGCGGCCAACCTCACGCCGGTGACGCTCGAGCTGGGCGGCAAGTCGCCGGTCATCGTCGGCCCGGGCGCCGACCTGGAACACGCGGTCGAGCGCATCCTGGTGGGCAAGCTGCTTAACGCGGGCCAGACCTGCATCGCGCCGGACTATGTGCTGCTGCCGGAAGCGATGCGCGAGCCGTTCGTCGCGGCGGCACGCGCCTGCGCCGCCCGCCTCTACCCGGACCTGGCCGGCAACCCCGACTACACCACCATCATCAGCCCGCGCCACTTTGCCCGGCTGGACGGGCTGGTCAACGACGCCGAACGCGCGGGCGCGCGCGTGGTGCCGCTGTCCCAGGCACCATCGGACCCGGCACGGCGCCGGCTGGCGCCGGTACTGTTGCTTGACGTGCCCGCCGACGCCACCGTGATGCAGGAAGAGATCTTCGGCCCGGTATTGCCGCTGGTGGCCTACCGCACGCTGGACGAGGCCATTGATTACATCAATGCACGGCCGCGCCCGCTGGCGCTCTACCTCTTCGAGAAAGACCCCGGCGCGATCGACCGGGTGATGGCGCAGACCGTGGCCGGCGGCGTCAGCATCAACGAAACGCTGCTGCATATCGCCCAGGAAGACCTGCCCTTCGGCGGCGTGGGGCCCAGCGGCATGGGCGCGTACCACGGCGAAGCGGGTTTCGAGACCTTCTCCAAGCTCAAACCGATCTTCCGCCAGTCCCGGCTCAATGGCGCCGGGCTGCTCAAGCCGCCCTACGGCAAGCGGTTCGAAACGATGATCCGGCTGCTGCTGCGCTGAGGGAAGACACGCCACTGGATGTGCGGCCCGCGATGCGAAGCGAGCCGTCAAGGTTTACCTATCCCGTATGGGGCGCCTTCTTTGCCTACTTTCTTGGCGAGACAAGAAAGTAGGTCGCCCCCCGCAGGGGGGTGAAACCGCCGTTGACTTTAAGCCTTTGACTTCGAAGATGGGCCTCAACCCACCACCATCGGCCGCCCCAACATCCGCGACAACACCGCCTCAGGCGAATGCGTATGGTCCCCGATCGCCTTCGGCGACAAATAATAAGTCTGCTCCATCATGGCCCGCCCCCGCATAGCCGCGTGCAGCACCTGATCGCTGAACACAATCCAGGTCGACCCCGGCGGGAAATGGAATTCCTGCTGCGGCACGCTCGCCTGGTACGCCAGATCGGCCTTGGCAAGATCATGCAACTGCAGCATGCGATGGTCATACTCCGAACGCCGGCGCTTGGTGATATGCAGCAACTCCATCACCTTCGCCTGCCCCGGCCACATCCCCTTGGTCTTCGGCACAAAGCGCTTCGCGAAGTCGCCAAAAGGTTCGCCCACCCGCCACACGCGCGGCGCCTGCGGGTCGATATTGTGGAATACGCGCAGCAGCCGCTGACCCAGCAGCGGATTGGACGGGAAGGAGTCCACATGCAGCCGGGTGTCGTCCTTGCGCCAGCTCACCGGCCGCCCGGCGATTTCGCTCGGGCGCAATGAGGTGCCGGCGCGCACCATGTGCGGGCCATATTCCGGGAACAGGCTCAGCACCAGCTTCTCGCTGTATTCGGCATAGCGCCGAATCAGGCGGTACAGGTCCTTCAGGTCCTGCTCGCCGCCAGTCGCGCCGCGCACAGCCTGGTCGCTGGCGCGCAGGTTGATGTTCTTGGATTTGCCGTCCGACCAGCGGCTATCGAGAAAGCGTTCCTCGCCCGGCTCGAACTGAAAGCGCAACTGGGGGAAGAACAGCACCGCGCCCTGCTCCAGTTCGCGGCGCAGTTCGGCTTTGGTGCCGGCATCGACCTGCGGCGCCCACTCGGTATAGGGCTGAGGCCGGATCAGGTTGAGCGCGGGCATGCCTGCCCCTGGCGCGGTGGCCGGGCTGGGCGCGGAAGGCGTAAGGGTCGAATCAGGTGACATGGGGCATCCTCGGTATGCGGGCTCCGGCGGGCTTCAGTGCGCACATGCACACGCTGCGCCGGGATAACAAAGCGCCACTCGCCGCACCGCTTTGCCATCCCGCGATTCTACCCTCGCGACCGTGCCCCGCCATGCCCCGCATCGGCCCGCTTGATCCAGGACAAGGCTCGCCCCAAGCCGCGCGCGGCACCTGCCAGACGAAAAAACGCCGCCCGAGGGCGGCGTTCCGGTGCGGCGGGTGCAGCGCTTACAGGCCGGCGGCAGCGCGCAGCACAGCGACCTTGTCGGTCGCTTCCCACGAGAATTCCGGCTCTTCACGGCCGAAGTGGCCGTAAGCAGCGGTCTTTTCGTAGATCGGGCGCAGCAGGTCGAGCATCTGCACGATCCCCTTCGGACGCAGGTCGAAATGCTCCTGCACCAGCGCGGCGATCGCCTCGTCTGAGATCTTGCCGGTGCCTTCGGTGTACACCGTCACGTTGATCGGGCGGGCCACGCCGATGGCGTAGCTGACCTGCACCTGGCACTGGCGCGCCAGGCCGGCGGCGACCACGTTCTTGGCGACATAGCGCGCGGCATAGGCAGCCGAGCGGTCAACCTTCGAC
The DNA here is from genome assembly GCF_056397325.1 of Cupriavidus sp. 05N39. Lineage (NCBI taxonomy): Bacteria > Pseudomonadati > Pseudomonadota > Betaproteobacteria > Burkholderiales > Burkholderiaceae > Cupriavidus > Cupriavidus sp. 05N39. Next base: position 69,765 of record NZ_JBFTNE010000010.1, on the reverse strand, counting down.
GGATCCTTGCCCGAGAAGGCGCCACCGCCGTGCGGCGAAGCGCCGCCGTAGGTGTCGACGATGATCTTGCGGCCGGTCAGGCCGCAATCGCCYWSCGGGCCGCCGATSACGAASCKGCCGGTCGGGTTGACCAGGTACTTGGTGTCCTTGAGCATCTCGGCCGGCAGCACCGGCTTGATGATTTCCTCGATCACGGCTTCGCGGATCTGCGCCTGGCTGATATCCGGCGCGTGCTGGGTCGACAGCACCACGGTATCCACGCTGTGCGGACGACCGTCGACATAGCGCACGGTCACTTGCGACTTGGCGTCCGGACGCAGCCAGGGCAGACGTCCGTCGCGGCGCAGTTGCGACTGGCGCTCGACCAGGCGGTGCGAATAGTAGATCGGGAAGGGCATCAGCTCCGGCGTTTCGTCGCAGGCGTAGCCGAACATCAGGCCCTGGTCGCCGGCGCCCTGGTTCAGGTAGTCGTCGGAGGCGCGGTCCACGCCCTGGGCGATGTCGGGCGATTGCTTGTCATAAGCAACCAGCACGGCGCAGCCCTTGTAGTCGATGCCGTATTCGGTGTTGTCGTAGCCAATGCGCTTGATGGTGTCGCGCGCGACTTGGATGTAATCGACGTTGGCGGTCGTGGTGATTTCCCCGGCGAGGACTACCAGCCCGGTGTTGCACAGCGYTTCAGCTGCCACGCGCGCGTACTTGTCCTGCGCCAGGATGGCATCGAGGACTGCGTCGGAAATCTGGTCAGCGACCTTGTCGGGATGGCCTTCGGAGACAGATTCCGAAGTGAACAGGAAGTCGTTTGCCACGAACTTTTCTCCAGGTTTGGCTATTGCGCGCCAACCTCTCAGCCCGGGCGGCGACGCTTTAGCGGTATTTTCAAGCCGTTCCGGTAGAACGGTATCGCCCCGCAAGTTGTCAGTTAACTCGGCGATACGCGCTATTATACGCGCCTGCAAGCGGTGCTGCAGCGTGTCGTTATCTTGGACTTGCTTGCATACCAGGCGCTGTCGCCGGCTAGCGCCATCCAGTTAGCGGCATACCGCTGGCTTGGCACCTGCCCGCAGGCCGTGCACGCCGCAAGGCGGGCCCCGTTACAGCATTGAATGCTTGTTGATAGCCCCACTAACGGCACCGCCCGGCAAAACATTAATTACCCACCCGGCCCACCGGGCCGCTATCGCAACCCGATGACCTTCCTGTTCTGGCTGATTTCCCGCTTGCCGCTCTGGTGGCTGCACGCCATTGGCGGCGTGCTCGGACTATTGGCGGCACGCCTGCCAGGACGCTATGGCAGGCGGCTGGCCGAAAATCTGCGCCAGGCTTACCCCGATGCCAGCAAGGCGATGCTGGCCGAAGCGGCCCGCTCGACGGGGCGCATGATCCTGGAAATGCCCTATTTCTGGAGCCGGCGCAATCCCGAGGCGCGCATGTACGGCTTTGCCGACCGGCTCTGGCCGGAACTCGACCGGCTGATGGCGCAGGGGCGCGGGCTGATCATCCTGGTGCCTCACCTGGGCTGCTTCGAAGTGCTCCCGCAGGCATTTGCACTGCGGCATCCGGTCACGGCGCTGTACAAGCCACCACACCAGGCCTGGCTGCGCGACTGGATCGTCAAGATGCGCACGCGGCCCAACCTGGCCATGGCGCCCGCGCAGCCGCGCGGGGTGCGTATGCTGGTGAAGGCACTCAAGCGCGGCGAGGCCATTGGCATCCTGCCGGACCAGGTTCCGACCGGCGGCGAAGGCGCCTGGGCGCCGTTTTTCGGCAAGCCCGCCTACACCATGACGCTGGTGCAGCGCCTGCAGCAACTCACGGGCGCACCGATCGCGGTGGTCTTCGCCGAGCGCCTGCCGCGCGGCGTCGGCTATCTCGGCCATATGCAGGTCATCAACCATCTTCTGCCCGCCGACCCGGCCGAAGCTGTCGCCGTCATCAACGAAGCCGTCGAAAAGCTGGTGAGGGCATGCCCGACCCAGTACCTGTGGGGCTACAACCGCTACAAGCATCCGGGTGGCGCGGAGTTGCCACCAGCGGATCCGCCCCGGGCGCCGCCGGGCGACGCCTCGCGCAATCCACTGGAAGTGCCGCCCACAGCATCCGTATCCCTCTCTGACGACCAAAAATGAGCCGCATTTTCACCTGGCTTGGCATCGGCCTGCTGACCGTGCTGGGCAAGCTTCCCTATCCGCTTGTTGCACGCTTCGGCGAAGGACTCGGCAGCCTGCTCTACCTGATCCCCAGCAGCCGCCGCCGCGTGGTGCAAACCAACCTGCGCCTGTGCTTCCCCGAGCGGACCGAGGCCGAGATCGAATCGCTCTCGCGCCAGACCTTCCGCAATGTCTTCCGCAGCTTTGCCGAGCGCGGCATCTTCTGGACTGGCAGCGAGAAACAGATGCGCCGCTGGGTCCAGATCGACGACCAGGCCGATCTCGTGGCGCTGGATGGTACGCCCCACATCCTTGTCACGCTGCATCTCTCAGGCGTGGAGGCCGGCGCGATCCGGCTCACCATCCATCTGCGCGAACACGTGAGGCGCTCCGGCGCATCGCTCTACACCAGGCAGAAGAACGAACTGTTCGACGGTTTCCTCAAGCATGCGCGCGGCCGTTTCGGCGCCAAGATGATTGCCCGCAACGACAGTGCGCGCGACATCATCCGCTGCCTGCGCAAAGGCGAAGCCCTGCAACTGATCGCCGACATGGACTTCGGCGAGCGCGACTCGGAATACGTGCCGTTCTTCGGCGTGGAAGCCCTCACGCTGACTTCGGTATCGCGCCTGGCGCGGCTGACCGGCGCCAAGGTCGTGCCGATCTATACCGAGATGCTGCCCGACTACAAGGGATATGTGCTGCGCATCCTGCCAGCGTGGGAAAACTATCCCGGCGACAGCGTGACCGCGGACACCCGGCGCATGAACGCCTTCTTCGAAGATTGCATCCGCCCGCGCGTGACCGAGTATTACTGGGTGCACAAGCGCTTCAAGCACCGCCCGGACGGCGAGCGCGAAAACTACTGACCAGGCAGGCACGGCGCGGGCACCACCTGTCAGATATGCCGCCCGAGCCACCTTCGATAAGCCGCCGGCAAGCGCCGGACAGCCCGACTACAATCGCACTATGAAACTCCAGTTCACCAAGATGCACGGTGCCGGCAACGACTTCGTCGTGCTCGACGGCATCCACCAGACCCTGAACCTGACGCCCGGGCAATGGCGCGCGTTGGCCAGCCGCCATTTCGGCGTAGGCGCCGACCAGATCCTGGTGGTCGAGAAGCCCACCCGCGACGACGTCGACTTTCGCTACCGCATCTTCAACGCCGACGGCGGCGAGGTGGAGCACTGCGGCAATGGCGCCCGCTGCTTCGTGCGCTTCGTCACGGACCAGGGCCTGACCGACAAGCGCTCGGTACGCGTGCAAGTGATGAATGGCGTCATCACCCTGACCCTGCAAGACGACGGCCAGGTCACGGTCGACATGGGCGCGCCGGAACTCGAGCCGGCCCGCGTCCCCTTCCGCCCCGACGGCCTGCCGACCAGGGCCGAAGGCCGCGATACGCTCTACGGGCTGGAAGTGAACGGCCGCACGGAATGGATCTCCGCGGTTTCGATGGGCAATCCGCATGCGGTGCAAGTGGTGGATGACACCGAGGCGTTCCCCGTGCTGCAGGACGGTCCCATCATCGAGCATCACGCGAGCTTTCCCAACCGCGTCAACGCGGGCTTCATGCAGGTGCTGGAGCGTCATGCCATTTGCCTGCGCGTGTTCGAGCGCGGGGCCGGCGAGACGCTGGCCTGCGGTACCGGCGCGTGCGCGGCGGTCGTCGCCGGCATCCGCCGTGGTCTGCTGGACTCGCCGGTGCTGGTGCATACGCATGGCGGCGACCTCTCCATCGCCTGGGACGGCGAAGGCGAGTCGGTGCGAATGACCGGCCCGGCCACCACGGTATTCGAAGGCAGCATTGACCTGGACCGGCTGCCGGCCTGACCATAGGGGCTTGCGGCCAGCCACGGCCGCGCCCACCATGGAGTGCCAATGTCGCTCGCCGATTTCCGCATCACCTCGGGCAAGAACTTTCGCCTTGCCGACTTCAACAGTGGCGCCAAGCCGTTCTCCAGCGGCGACAAAATCGCCGACCAGGCCCGCCTGACCGAGCTGAGCACCCAGCTCGACGCGGTGCAAGACATCTTCTACGCCGAACACAAGCGCAAGCTGCTGGTGGTGCTGCAAGGCATGGATACCAGCGGCAAGGACGGCACCGTGCGTGGCGTGTTTCGCAGTTTCGACCCGCTGGGCATTCGCGTGGTCGCCTTCAAGGCCCCTACCGCCGAAGAACTCGCGCACGACTACCTGTGGCGCATCCACGCCCAGGTGCCGCGCGCCGGCGAGATCGTCGTGTTCAACCGCAGCCACTACGAAGACGTGCTGATCACGCGCGTACACGAATGGATCGACGACGACGAATGCGAGCGCCGCTACAAGCAGCTACGCGCATTCGAGACGATGCTGCTGGAAACCGGCACCACCATCGTCAAGTGCTTCCTGCATATTTCCAAGGACGAGCAGAAATCCCGGCTTGAAGCGCGGCTGGCGGATCCGCAGAAGCATTGGAAGTTCGACCCCAAGGACCTGGAAGAGCGGCAGTACTGGAAGAGCTATGCGACCGCCTATGAGGCCGCCATTGCCGCCACAAGCACGCCGGAAGCACCGTGGTATATCGTGCCGGCGGATTCCAAGACGCATCGGAACCTGATGGTGGCTGAGATCCTGATGGAGGTGTTCACCAGGTTGAAGCCGGAGTATCCGCCGGGCAAGCCGGAGTTGGCGAAATTGAAGGTGGTGTAGGGTTGGCGGGGGCTTTAACTGCGACCGCGACCGCAGTCAAGCCTTCTCCCCGCCCAATCACGAATGCCCGTTCCCCCGATGAATATCGTGCGTGACAAACGGCTTCTCATGCGTGGGCATAGCCAGCCATTCCGGATGCTTCAACGTCTCCCGAATATCATCCAGCCCGCTGGTCCAGTGCTCATTCATCGTCAGTCGTCCAAACTGGTAATCCTTGGCATTCCCCTCGAATGTCTTATCGCGATAAATGAGCTGGATCACATTGCGTCTCGCGTCGCACGCGTACCCCGCCGCTTTCCGGTACCAGTCGTTGTCGCGCTGGCCCTGCGGCACCAGCGCCATCACTTCGCTCAGCATGCGGCGGTAGTTCTGCTGCTCGGCCATGTAGTCGGTGATGGTGCGCGTGCGGCTGGAATACTGGATGTCTTTCTGGCGCTCGGCCACGTCCAGCAGGTTGTGCGGCAACTTGCCTCGCGCGCTCCACAGGTCCACCTGGAAGATCAGCGCATCGCGCCGCGGCTGGGCGGTCAGCACCTCGGACAACGGCGTGTTGGACACCAGGCCGCCATCCCAGTAGAACTCGCCATCGATCTCAACGGCCGGGAAGCCGGGTGGCAAGGCACCCGAGGCCATGAAATGCTCGGCACGCAGCTTGCGGCGGGTGTTGTCGAAATAGGCAAAGTTCCCCGTATGCACGTTGACCGCGCCAACCGACACCCGCATCTCGTGATGCTGCTCGTTGATGCGGTCGAAATCGGCGAAACGCTCCAGCGTGCTCTTGAGCGGCGAGGTGTCATAGTAGCTGGAGGCGCCCGGCCCGGCCTGGCGTTCGAGCAGGCTGGGCCAGGGGCGTGGCTGGAAGAAGCCACGCTGTCCCTCTAAAACCGCGCGCGCGGCTTCGATGCCGTCGAACCAGACGCGCATCGGATCGGGCCAGTGCACGGCGCTCTCGGCAACGACCTCATACGGCAGCAGGCTGGGCAGCCAGGGCTGCCGGCAGATGTACTCCCAGAAGGCGCGCAATTGCTCGACCCTGCGCTCGGGCGCATTGCCTGCAATCACCGCGGCGTTCAGCGCGCCGATCGAGATGCCTGCCACCCAGTTCGGCTGGATGCCGGCTTCGGCCAGGCCCTGATACACCCCCGCCTGATAGGAACCGAGCGCGCCGCCGCCTTGCAGCACCAGCGCCCTGACGGTGTATTCGTGGTGAACCGGCCGCTTGCTGCCGTCCCCTTGCGGCTCCGGGTCCGGCGGCGCGCAGCCGCCGGGCGGCAGGAGGTTTGGCTCCGGCGGGTCCAGCGCTTCGCTCTTGCGCGCCTCGCGCTTGATCGCCGGCGCTGCGGGGTCCGCCACAACGGCTGCCGCTGCGCTCTTCACGGCCGCCTTCGGCGCGCTCCTTCCTGGTACTGCCTGATCCTGCTTTTGCCGACGTCCGCCTGCCACGACCCCTCCTTGATTGCTTTGCTTAACAACGTTGCCTGCAGCCATGCCGGCCGGGCGGCGGTGCCGTGGCGCGCCAGCGCCCGGCCATCCCGCCGCAAGGCCGTTTCCTTGCCGCTTATTGCATGTACCAGCCGTGGCTCACGATAAAGGACTGCCCCGTCAAAGCCGCCGACGGGAACGCACACAAGAACAGCGCGGTCTGCGCCACGTCGTCCACGGTGGTGAATACGCCGTCCACCGTGCCACCCAGCATGACGCGGCGGATGACGTCTTCCTCGCTGATGCCGAGTTCCTTGGCCTGTTCGGGAATCTGCTTGTCCACCAGCGGCGTACGCACGAAACCCGGACAGATCACGTGCGAGCGCACGTTGTACTCCGCGCCTTCCTTGGCAAGCACACGCGCCAGGCCCAGCAGCGCGTGCTTGGCGGCCACGTAGGCCGATTTCAGCGGCGAGGCCTCGTGCGAATGCACCGACCCCATGTAGATCACGGTGCCGCCGCGCTTGTCCTGGTACATGTACTTGAGCGCGGCCTTGGTGGTGAGAAAGGCGCCGTCGAGATGGATGGCCTGCATCTTCTTCCAGTCGGAGAAGGCGTAGTTCTGGATCGGGTTGACGATCTGGATGCCGGCGTTGGAAACGAGGATGTCGATGCCGCCAAACGCCTTGGCGACCGCGTCGGTTGCATTGTTGACGGCGTCTTCGCTGGTCACGTCCATGGCCACGGCGATAGCGCGCCCGCCTGCTGCCTCGATATCGGCAGCGGCCTTCTGCGCCGCCTCGAGGTTCAGGTCGGCGATGGCGACCGCTGCGCCTTCCTTGGCCAGCAAATCAGCGATAGCCTTGCCAATGCCGCTGGCGGCGCCGGTAACGATGGCGGATTTTCCCTGGAGCTTCATGACGTACCTCCCTTGCGGATGATGCGGGTGGATCGGGCTGACCGGATTGACCGCATGGGTCGAGCCGATGGAGACCGATGTGGATGCAGGCCGTTCAGGCCAGATAGTCGAACACCACCTCGCCCAGCCCGAGGGTGAGGTCGGCAACGTAATGCTTGGCGCCAATGACTTCCAGCACCGGCAGGCCGGCCACCGGCGCCAGCGCATGCGGGAACAGCGACAGTGCCGCCGGCCCGGTCCAGGCGCCCTTCATTGCCACGTCCTTGAGGAAGTAGCAGACCAGTTCGCAAATGCGCGGGGTGCCATCCACGTGGGGTATGACCTTGAGCAGATAGTTGGGCGTGGTGGACAGCGCCACCCCCAATGCGGCCGCATCGAGCTCGCGATGCTTGTAGCCCATGGTGCCGGTGGCCACGCGCACCGGACCGTAGTCAAGCGTGCCGACCAGGGTATCCGTATGGACGGCCAGCTGCGGGGAAGCGAGCTTCTTCGGGAAGCCCCATAGCTCGCGCCCGCCCGCCAGTGGCGGCAGGTCGTCGAGGTACATGGCGTGGGTGTAGTTGCCGGGCTTGCCCTGGTAGGTGACGGGAATCACCTGGCCCGATTCGGTGTAGTCGCCGAAGCCGGTGGAGTCCGGCATGCGGATGAATTCGTAATTGACCACCGCATCGGCGATCTCCAGGGGTTCCGGCACCACGGCGCGCAGGAGCCCGGGATCGGTGCGGTAGGAGATGATGAAGAATTCCCGATGGATGAAGCGGTATGGCCCCATCGGATAGGCCGGACTGGTGAGCGGCATGGCGAATGCCTGCTCGCGGATCGTCTTGATGTCCATCGCCAGCTAACCTCCTGAGAGATGCTGCGTCGCCTTGCCGGGCGGCAAGGCGAATTGCCGGCGGCCGGGCTGGCCAGCCAGCTAGATCAGTCAGACCGGCGTCCTTCCTGCGCGGTTCCCGTCATCTGCTGCATTGCGACAGACCTTTGCACGCAACCTGCAACAGGTTCCAGACTATACGCCGTAGCGCTGCCGATAGGCAGCCACTGCCTCGCGCGAGCCGCCCAGCGCGGGATCCTGCGAAGCATCCAGGTAGGCCAGCAGGTCGGTCAGGCTGGCGATCGAGATCACCGGCACGCCATATTCGCGCTGCACATCCTGCACCGCGGAATGCGTCCCCACCTGGTCCGCGGTGCCGCTCTTTTCCATGCGGTCCAGTGCGATCAGCACGGCGGCGGGCTCCGCACCCGCGGCGCGGATCATCGCCATCGATTCGCGCACCGAGGTGCCGGCCGAGATCACATCGTCGATGATCACGACCTTGCCCTGCAGCTTGGCGCCCACCAGGGTGCCGCCCTCGCCGTGGTCCTTGGCTTCCTTGCGGTTGTAGGCGAAGCCGACATCACGTCCGAGACCGGACAGCGCAACCGCCGTGGCGGACGCCAGCGTGATGCCCTTGTAGGCTGGCCCGAACAGCACGTCGAACTCCAAACCGGAGGCCAGCAGGGTTTTCGCATAGAATTGCGCCACCTGGCCCAGCATCGCGCCCTGGTTGAACAGGCCCGCGTTGAAGAAATACGGCGACTTGCGGCCCGCTTTGGTCACGAATTCGCCGAAGGACAGCACGCCGGCGTCCAGCGCGAAGCGGATGAAGGTCTGGCTCAGGTCGCCAGCGCCGGGCTGCGTCGTCTGCTGCGTCATCTTTTCTCTCTGATTTCAAAATTTCCCGAGATGTTACGGATTATCAGCGCCAACCTCAACGGCATCCGCTCCGCGGCCAAGAAAGGCTTTTTCGAATGGATGGGCAAGCAGGACGCCGACATGGTCTGCGTCCAGGAGCTCAAGGCGCAGGCTGCCGACATGACGGAAGCGTTTCTGGCGCCACATGGCTACCACGGCTACTTCCATTATGCGGAAAAAAAAGGCTATAGCGGTGTCGGCCTTTACACGCGGCACAAGCCGGAGCGCGTGATCACCGGCTTCGGCGTCCCCGAGTTCGACAACGAAGGCCGTTATGTCGAGGTGCAGTATCCGCACCTCGCCGTGATCTCGGTCTATGTGCCCTCGGGCTCCAGCGGAGAAGTACGCCAGCAGGCGAAATTCCGCTTCATGGAAGCCTTCCTGCCCCACCTGCTGCAACTCAAGGCCAGCGGCCGCGAGATCGTGCTGTGCGGTGACGTCAACATCGCGCACAAGGAAATCGACATCAAGAACTGGAAGGGCAACCTGAAGAACTCGGGTTTCCTGCCGGAAGAGCGCGGCTGGATCGGCGAACTCTTCGACGTGCATGGCTATGTGGACGTGTTCCGCAAGCTGGACCCGCGCCCCGAACAGTACACCTGGTGGAGCAACCGAGGCCAGGCCTATGCGAAGAACGTCGGGTGGCGCATCGATTACCACCTGACCACGGCGAAGATCGCCGAGACCGCGCGAGCCACCTCGATCTACAAGGACGAGAAGTTCAGCGATCACGCGCCGCTGTCGATCGACTACGACTTCCCGCTGTAACGAGTACGGCCAAGGGCGCACCGGCTACGCCGAGCGCACCTCTTCCAGCAGCTCCGGGTGCCGCTCCAGCACCTTGAGCAGCTTGACCAGCGCCAGCGGYGGCTTGGTCTTTCCGGTTTCGTAGCGCGAGAAGGCATTGACGCCGCCGCCGAATATCTCGGCGGCCTCACGCTGGTCCAGGCTCAGCTTCTTGCGCACGGCCACGATGAAGGCGGGATCGACGATGGCGGCATTGACCTGCTTTTGGAACGCCACCGCCGCTTCGCCGTACCGGTCCGCCTGATCCGGATCCAGCACGATTTCCCCGCACGCCGGACAAAAGCCGCCCGAGACCGCGGAAATGATGACAGTTTCGCCCTTGTACGTAAAAAGCACGTCGCGCGTGTCCTGCACCAGTTCCGCACCCCCGCATTCTGGACATTTCATGGTTCCAGCTCCTTGAATGACACAACCAGCACCGCATCGGTGACCGTCAGTTTCAGATACAGGGCACCGGCGGCGGTAATCGGCCGGTAAACGTCCTGCCATACCTTGTGATCCGCGTAGGTCGTCATGCTCTTGTAAAAGTCGGCCGAAGTCGGCGAAGCAATGACGGCGATCACGTCGGCACTGTCGAATCCGAGCTTGCGACTGTGAACGGCAGCAGAGCTGGTCAGGCAAATCCGCCCGTCGATGGCCAAGTCCTGATCACCGAGAGCCTGCAGTGAGGCGTATGTTTCTCCATCGAATTTAACCTACTAGGTTACAACTAACAAGGGAATTTGCGATGCACCGCGGCATGCACCCTGCGACGTCCCCCAACCTAGTTACAATGCTGGTTCCCATCCGATTCCGGCATGGGACCTTTCGTATTTCCGAGTGAGTCCGCCATGGTTTTCAAAGTGTTCGTAGATGGTCAGGAAGGCACTACCGGTCTCCGGTTGCTCGACTATCTCTCCGGCCGTTCCGACGTGGAGCTGCTGCGTATCGCCGATGACAAGCGCAAGGATCCGGCCGAACGAGCACGCTTTCTGAATGCCGCCGACGTCGCTTTCCTGTGCCTGCCCGATGTCGCCTCGCGCGAAGCCGTGGCGCTGGTGACCAACCCCAATACCTGCGTGATCGACGCCAGCACGGCGTTCCGCACCACCGACAGCTGGGCCTATGGCCTGCCGGAACTCACGCGCGGCCAGCGCGAGAAGATCCGCACCAGCAAGCGCATCGCGGTGCCGGGCTGCCACGCCAGCGCCTTCCTGATGGCGGTGCGTCCGCTGGTGGAAGCCGGCGTGATGCAGGCCGACTACCCGGTCTCGGCGTTCTCGCTGACCGGCTACAGCGGCGGCGGCAAGCAGATGATTGCCGAGTTCGAAGCCGGCGGTAACCCGAAGCTGGACAGCCCGCGTCCGTATTCGCTTGGCCTCGCGCACAAGCACCTGCCCGAGATGCGCGTGCAGGCCGGCCTGGCGCAAGCGCCGATCTTCAACCCCATCGTCGGCAACTTCCTCAAAGGCCTGGCCGTGACGGTACCGGTGTACCCGGATCGCCTGGCGCGCAAGGTCACGCCCGAGCAGATCGCGGATATCTACCGCAAGCACTACGAAGGCGAGCAGTTCGTGCGCGTGATGCCAGTGGGCGACGAAGCCAACCTCGACGGCGGCTTCTTCGACGTGCAGGGCAGCAACGACACCAACCGCGTCGACCTGTTCGTGTTCGGCTCGGCCGAGCGCATCGTGCTGATGGCGCGCCTGGACAACCTGGGCAAGGGCGCTGCCGGCGCCGCGGTGCAATGCATGAACGTGCATGTGGGCGCGGATGAAGCGACCGGCCTGAGCGCCTGAAGCAAGCCAACGTCCTCGAGAACAAAAAAAGAGCCACCCTGTGTGGCTCTTTTTTTGTCTGGGGCCGAAGCGCCCGGACCAGCCCGCTCGGCATCCTCGCTCAGGATGCGCCCCTGTACCGCTGGCGCCTTTACTTCTTCAGCGGCTTTTGCCGGTCGTCGTCGCCGCTGTCCATCGGCGCGCCGCCCAGGTTGGCCATATTGGCGCGGTAAGGCGGCAGCTTGCCGACGCTGGAGTCGATCGCGCGGGCATAAAGCGGCAGCACCTCGGGCAGGTGCTTCTCGAGTTCGGCGATGCGGGTGCGGCCCGAGGGATGGGTGGAAAGAAACTCCGAGCCTGACTGCGCCGTGGATTGGGACACCGTGCCCATTTTCTGCCACAGCGATACGGCGGCGCGCGGGTCGTAGCCGGCGCGCGCCGCGATGTCCATGCCCACCAGGTCGGCCTCGGTCTCGTCCGAGCGCGAGAACCGCAGCGTGAGCAACTGCGCCCCGGTGCCCAGCGCCATATTGCCCAGGTTGCCGAAGCCGAACAGTTGCGAAATCACGTTGGCGCCCAGGTTGGTGATCTCGGACTTGGCGGCCCGCTCGCGCGCATGCTCCTGCAGCGCGTGTGCGATCTCGTGCCCCATCACCATGGCGACTTCGTCGTCGGTCAGCCTGAGCTGGTCGAGCAGGCCGGTGTAGAAGGCGATCTTGCCGCCCGGCATGCAGAAGGCATTGACCTGCTTGGCATTGATCAGGTTGACCTCCCACTTCCATTGCTTCGCGCGCTCGTTCCAGCGCGTGGTCTGCGGCAGGATGCGCCTGGCGATGGCGCGCAGGCGCTGCAACTGCGGATTGTTGTCGCCGACCAGCGTCTTCTTGGCCTGCGCTTCCCCCTTGATCTGCTCGTACTCCTGCGAGGCCTGCTGCTCGATGACCTCCACCGGCACGATCTGGCGGATGGACGCCCCGCCGCGTTGCACGCGGATACCCTCGTCCGCGTCCTGTGGCTGCGCCTGGCCCTGGGCCTGTACCACTCCCATGCCAAGCGTGGCACTGGCGGCCAGCGCCAGCGCGGCCAGTTGCCGCGGCAACGCAATCCCGGCCCGCTGGTGGCGGTTCTGACAACGCTGGCGATCGGACATGGCGATTCCTCGGATGCGGTTTTCGGCAAGCAGGGCGCTGAAGGATTGGCGCGGCCAGGGCACCGCACGGACCCGGCGCATCCCGCTCACCAGGCCTGTGCTGACGGTAATGCAATAATACACGGCGCCTTGCCCCGCCTGATTGCCATCCTGATTCATGACCTTCCAAGACTATCTCGACATTTTCCGCAATCGCCGCATTGGCGCCATGCTCACGCTGGGCTTCGCTTCCGGGCTGCCGCTGGCGCTCACGTCCGGCACCTTGCAGGCCTGGATGACGGTGGAAGGCCTGGACCTCAAGACCATCGGCTTCTTCTCCCTGGTGGGCCAGGCCTATATCTTCAAGTTCCTGTGGGCGCCGCTGATGGACCGCTACACGCCGCCGCTGCTGGGCCGGCGCCGCGGCTGGCTGCTGGTGACCCAGCTCGGCCTGGTGCTGGGCATCGCGGGCATGGCCTTCTGTCCGCCGCACGAGGCGCTGTGGACGCTGGCGGCACTGGCCACGCTGGTGGCCTTCCTGTCGGCGTCCCAGGACATCGTGTTCGACGCCTACAGCACCGACGTGCTGCGCGCGCCCGAGCGCGGCGTGGGGGCGGCGGTCAAGGTGCTGGGCTACCGGCTGGCAATGCTGGTGTCGGGCGGGCTGGCGCTGTGGCTGGCCGACCGCGTGATGGGCTGGCAGCAGATGTACATCCTGATGGCGGGCCTGATGGGCATCGGCATCTTCAGCCTGCTGTGGGCGCCCGAGGCGGAATCTCCGGCGCGCACGCCGCGCTCCATGGAGGAAGCGATTCTGGGCCCGCTGCGCGACTTCTTCTCGCGCCCCGGTGCCTGGTGGCTGCTGCTGCTGATCGTGCTCTACAAGCTGGGCGATGCGTTTGCCGGCAGCCTCTCCACCACCTTCCTGATCCGCGGCGTGGGTTTTTCGGCTGGCGAAGTCGGCCTGGTCAACAAGACGCTGGGGCTGGCCGCCACCATCGTGGGCGCGCTGTTCGGCGGCACGCTGATGGTGCGCCTGGGGCTGTATCGCTCGCTGATGCTGTTCGGCATCCTGCAGGCTGTATCCAACCTGGGCTACTGGATCCTGGCGGTGACGCCGCAGCACCTGTGGACCATGGGCGCCACCATCGCGGTGGAAAACCTCTGCGGCGGCATGGGCACGGCGGCCTTCGTGGCGCTGCTGATGACGCTGTGCAACCGCTCGTTCTCGGCCACCCAGTACGCGCTGCTGTCGGCGCTGGCCTCGGTCGGGCGCGTCTATGTGGGCCCCAGCTCGGGCTACCTGGTGGAGGCCTTCGGCTGGCCGGCGTTCTACCTCAGCACCGTGGTGGCGGCGCTGCCCGGCGTGGCGCTGCTATGGGCGATGCGCCACACCGTGCACCACTACGAGGCGCAGGCCCGCGCCGCGGCCTGAGACCAGCTAGCACGCGCTTACTCTTACTGCTTGTAGTAGACAATCTGGTGCGAGGTCGCGAGCAACTCGCCCTGCGGGCTCCAGATCTGCGCGCTCTGGTCGAAGAAGCCCTGGCGGAACACCTGGGCCTGGGCGCTGCCCAGCACATGGCTGTCACCCAGCGCGGCCAGCGTGGGCGCGTCCGCATGGAAATACGTGGTCAGCGACACCGTGCCGGCCGGTACGAAACCGGCGCGCTTGAGGAAGATGCGCGGGTAGAAGGTATCGCACCATGCCGCCATCGCGGCAAAGTCCGGCGTACGCGCCGGCGCGTCGCGCAGCCAGAACTGCGTCAGGCTGTCCGGGTGCTCGGTGCCCGGTTCCGTGCTTGGCTTGGCGCCGCGCACTGGCCGCAACTCATAAGCATCCAGCCAGCGCACCTTCGCGAAGCCCGACATCGGCGCCACGGTTTCCGCCGGCGGTACTTGCGGGAACACCGCCTCGCCGCAGTTCCAGGTCTCGCGGCGCACCGCGAAGAAGGCGGTGGCCGTGGTTGCCACCTCGTCCCCCTGGCGCAGTTCGATGGACCAGTGCTGGGTGTTGCGGTTCGTGCGCACGGGGCGCGCCTCGATCACGAACGGCCCTTCGACGATCGGCCCGGCGAAGTTGACAGTCAGCGCGGACGGGTCGCCCAGCCGGGCGGGATGCTGCAGCACGGCCTGCAACAGGGTTGCCGCCGTGATGCCACCGAAGGGACCGATCATGTTCCAGTAGGCGGGCGTGGTGCGTCCGTGGAACAGATTGTCGCCCGCCGGCTCCAGCGCGATCGCGTGGTCGAAGGAATGGACGGTCTGGCTGGCTGGCGTGGCTGACATGTTGGGACCAAAAAAGTACGATCGTTCGATAATACTGCAAACGATGGACGGATGCTGGTGCCGCCGTCGAACTTCTCCTCCAGTCCGTTGGCTTCAGCCCTGCGTCCGCGCGTGCCGGAACGGATTCCAGCCCAGCTGGTTGCCGATCACTGCCAGCAGGATCAGCGCCATGCCGGCCACTTGCAGCGGCGTGAGCACGACCCCGAACACCAGCACGTCGATCACGATGGCCACCAGCGGGTACACGAAGGACAGCGTGGCGATCGACAGCACGTTAAGGCGCTGGAAGGCGCCGTACAGCAACGTGTACATCACGCCGGTATGTACCAGGCCCAGCGCCAGCAACGCCCCCCAGGTGCGCCCGCCAAACGTCTCCACGGCCGGGTGCGCAAGCGGGAACAGCAGGACCACCCCCATCACCATCTGCAAACCCGCGATCTGCCCTGCCGGAATGCCCTTGAGGCGGCGCGTGGCCATGGTGGTGACGGCGTACAGCAAGGCCGCCAGCATCGCCAGCGCCACCCCGTACAGCATGCCGCCGCTGGCGCCGCCGTGCTCCAGCCCGGTGATCAGCACCACCCCGCCAAAGGCCAGCACCAGCCAGGCAAGCCGCCCCGGGGCGATGGCCTCGCGCTGGAACGCCGCCGCAAGCAGCAGCAGGAAAAATGGCTGGGTGTGATAGACAACCGTGGACACCGATATGCCRCTATACGAATAGGCGGAGAACAGGGCCAGCCAGTTGAGGATCAGCGTGACACCGCCGAGCGCCAGCCAGCCCCAGTCCCGGCTGCGCATGGGCTGCCAGCCGCGGCGCAGGGCCAGCGTGCCCAGCAGGGCGGCGCCGCCGAAGATGCAGCGGAAAAACACAACGTCCAGCGGTGACTGTCCGCTGGTCACGACGAACCAGCCGATGGTGCCCGACAGCGTCATGGCGGCCACCATGCGCCACGCGCCGCCGCGCCGGACCGGTTCCGTGGCCGGTGACGCCGATGCGCCGGCCGGCGAAGCGGCGGCGGTGCCGGATTGATCGATGTTCATGGGAGTCTCCTGCGTACTTCGTGCCAATGGCCGCTATTGTTCCACCATGCAGGCAGGTCAACAATCCGCCCGATAAGCAATTACCATTTGACCTGTAGTCACAAATTCAGGAGACAGGCCATGCCAATCGCACAGCTGAACGCCATGGCGGTATTCGCCAGGGTGGTGGAATGCGGCAGCTTCTCCGCCGCCGCCCGCGAGCTAGGCATGACGCCTTCGGCCGTCAGCCGCCATGTGACACGGCTGGAGGCGGCCATCGGCGGCAGCCTGTTGCAGCGGACCACGCGCGCCTTCGCCCTGACCGAACTGGGACAAGCGGTGCACGCCGCCTGCGCGCGCATGGTGGCGGCCGCGCAGGAGGTGAACACGCTGGCAGGCGACCACGCCGGCACGCCGCACGGCCTGCTGCGGATCAGCGCGCCGGTGGTGTTCGGGCAGGCCTGGCTGGCGCCGCGGCTGCCGGCCCTGCTGGACAGCTATCCCGGGCTGGATCTGCAACTGACGCTGGCCGACCGCATGGTGGACCTGGTGGAAGAAGGCGTCGACGTGGCCATCCGCATTGCGCGCGAACTGGCGCCGGGGCTGGCGGCGCGGCCGATCCGCGCGGTGCGCTACCGGCTGGTGGCCGCCCCGGACTGGCTGGCCCGGCATGGCACGCCCACCGAGCCGGCGGCGCTGGCCGGGCATCGCTGCCTCTACCTGGGCTATGGCGCCTTTGGCGAACGCTGGAGCCTGCGGCACAAGCAGGACGGACAGACAGTGACGCTGCGCATCCCGCCGCGGGTCACGCTCAACAACAGCGCGGCGATTGTCGCCATGGCACAGGCCGGCGGCGGCATCGGACTGGTGCCCGACTTCTCCCCCGTGGCCGCGCTGGCGTCAGGCAGCCTGGTGCCGGTGCTGGACGACTGGGAAATCCTGGAGCCTTACGTGGGCACCGCTTTTGCGGTCTATACGCCGACGCGCCACCTTGCCCCCAAGGTCCGCGCCTTCATCGATCACCTTGTGATGCAGGCCGCCCTGGAGCAGGGCGCGGCGTGCGCCTAGACGAAGCTTCGCCGCGCCCTGTCCGCTCACGCTCAGGTGGAACAGACGCGGTACACCGCCAGACTGCCGCGCCAGTTCGTCCCCCAGTTGACGGTCACACCCTCGTGCATCACCACGCGGTCAAGGATGCGCAGCCCCACCTTGGACGCCAGCGACTCGAAGTCGCTGATGGTCAGGACCCGCACGTTGGGCGTGTTGTACCACTGGTAAGGCAGCGCCTCCGACACCGGCATGCGCCCGCGGAACACAGACAGCCGGTGCGGCCAGTAGCCGAAGTTGGGGAAGGACACGATGCATTCGCGCCCCACCCGCAGCGTCTCGCGCAAGACCTGCGCGGTGTTGTGGATGGTCTGCAGCGTCTGCGACAGGATCACCGTATCGAAGCTCTTGTCCTCGAACAGCGCCAGGCCGCCTTCCAGGTTCTGCTGAATCACGTGCACGCCCTTCTGCGCGCACGCCAGCACGCCGTCGTCCTGGATCTCGATGCCGTAGGCCTGCACGTCGAGCTCATCCTGCAGCACGCGCAGCAGGCTGCCGTCGCCGCAGCCCAGGTCGAGCACGGTGGAGTTGGGTTCGATCCAGCGCGCGATGGCGCGGAAGTCTGGGCGCAGCGCCAGGATATTGGGGTTGGCCGCGGCATTCATGCGCCTATCTCCTCGGCGATGCGTTCGTAGTAGGCGCGCATCAGGTTGTGATAGCGCGGGTCGTCGAGCAGGAAGGCGTCGTGGCCGTGCGGTGCGTCGATCTCCGCGTAGCTGACCGGACGCTTGTTGTCGAGCAAGGCCTTGACCAGCTCGCGGCTGCGATTCGGCGCGAAGCGCCAGTCGGTGGTGAAACTGGCCACCAGGAAGCTGGCCTGCGTGTGCGACACCGCGCGCGTGAGATCGCCGCCGAAGGCCAGCGCCGGATCGAAGTAATCGAGCGCGCGCGTGATCAGCAGGTAGGTGTTGGCATCGAAGTACTCGGCGAACTTGTCGCCMTGGTAGCGCAGGTAGCTCTCCACCTGGAACTCGACATCGAAGGAGAAGCGGATATCGTCGGTCTTCAGCTCGCGGCCGAATTTCTCCGCCATGTCCTCGTCGGACAAATACGTGATATGGCCGATCATGCGTGCCACGCGCAGGCCGCGTTTTGGCTTGACGCCGTGCGCGTAGTAATTGCCGCCGTGGAAGTCGGGGTCCGACAGGATGGCGCTGCGCGCCACCTCGTTGAAGGCGATGTTCTGCGCCGACAGCTTGGGCGTGGAAGCCACCACGATGCAATGGCGCAGCCGCTCCGGATACATCAGGCTCCAGGCCACCGCCTGCATGCCGCCGAGGCTGCCACCCATCACCGCGGCAAACTGGCTGATGCCGAACCTGTCCGCCACGCGCGCCTGGGCGTTGACCCAGTCTTCCACCGTGACCACCGGGAAGGTGGCGCCGTAGGGCTGGCCGGTGGCGGGATTGGGGCTCATCGGCCCGGTCGAGCCGAAGCACGAGCCGAGGTTGTTGACGCCGATGACGAAGAAGCGGTTGGTGTCGAGCGGCTTGCCGGGCCCGACCATGTTGTCCCACCAGCCCACGTCGCGCAGGTCGTGCGCGTACACGCCGGCCACGTGGTGCGAGGCATTGAGCGCATGGCACACCAGCACGGCGTTGGAACGCGCGGCGTTGAGCGTGCCGTAGGTCTCGACCATCAGGTCGTAGTCGGCGATCGAGGTGCCGTTGCGCAGCTTCAACGGCTCGGGAAAATGCATGCACTGCGGCTCGACAATGCCGACCGAGTCGGACGGCAGGGCCAGCGCGGCAAGAGGCGGAGCTACGTCTGTCATGGAATAGGCCCGTTGGCAAACGGGCGTAAAAAAACCCGACCGGCATTGCGTGGACGTTGCGTGCACATGACATCAAACATGGCATCAACGATGGCGCAGCCAAATCGGGTTTTGCACGGGTCTTGCGTCCCGCGTGCCGGTGCCTTGCGTGGCAGGGTACCGACCCACCTCTTTAGCCGCATTTATATTGGCTGCCGGTTTCCCCCGAATCAGTGACTTCAGGAGTTACCATGCCGCCGCGCGCCCGCAAGCCAGTCATCAAATCGGCGCGACCCGCTTATTATAGAGCAAACCAACGCGGCGGCGGCGCGCCACCGCAACCAACCCAGAACCGAGCCCGAACCGAGCCCAGCCTTGACGAAATCACCCAGCATCCTGGTCATTGAAGACGAATCCGCGATCGCGGACACCATCCTCTATGCGCTCGCGACAGACGGCATGGCGGTGGAGCATTGCGCGCTCGGCGGCGCGGCGCTGGAACGCCTGCGCGCGCAGGCGCCGGACCTGGTGATCCTGGACGTGGGCCTGCCCGACATCAACGGCTTCGAAGTCTGCCGCACCTTGCGCACCTTCTCCGATGTGCCGGTGATCTTCCTCACCGCGCGCAACGAGGAAATCGACCGCATCGTCGGGCTGGAGATCGGCGCCGACGATTACGTCGTGAAGCCGTTCTCGCCGCGCGAACTGGCGGCGCGGGTGCGGGTGATCCTGCGGCGCACCGGCATGCGCGCCGCGCAGGCCCCCCCCGCGCAGGAAGCCGCTCCGCCCGATGGCTTCACGCTCGACGCCGACGGCGCGCGCCTGGCCTGGCGCGGGCAGTGGCTCGACCTCACACGCTACGAATACCGGCTGCTCGCCTTGCTGCTGCAGCATCCCGGGCGCATCTATTCGCGCGCGCAGCTGATGGACCTGGTCTGGCATGACGCGGTCGACACCATCGACCGCACCGTCGACACCCATATCAAGACCGTGCGTGCCAAGCTGCGCGCGCTCGACGCGGAGTGCGACCCGATCCGGACCCATCGCGGCATGGGCTATTCGCTCGCACGCTGAACGGCGCCTTCCCTCCCCCTCTCACCTACGGCCACGCATGCATATCGGGCTTCGCATCTTCTTCGGCTTCTTCCTGATCGTCGGGCTGGCGGCATTCCTCACGCTGCGGGTGTTCGTGCAGGAGGTCAAGCCGGGGGTGCGGCAAGCCATGGAGGACACGCTGGTCGATACCGCGCATGTCCTGGCGGTGCTGGCCGCCGACGACATGAAGAACGGCCGCATCGCCAACGGCGCCTTCGCCCGCCGGCTGGCGCGGCTGCGCGAGGACAAAGTCGATGCCAGTGTGTGGGGCATGCACAAGGATGCGGTGGGCTACCGCATCTACATCACCGACGAACGCGGCATCGTGCGCTTCGATTCCGGCGAGGCGGCCGTGGGCGCCGACTACTCGCGCTGGAACGATGTCTACCGCACGCTGCGGGGCGAGTACGGCGCGCGCAGCACGCGCGCCAATCCGGACGACGACGCCAGCACGGTGATGCACGTGGCCGCGCCGATCCGCGACGGCAACAAGACCATCGGCGTGCTGACCGTGGCCAAGCCCAACGTGACCATGGCGCCTTTCATCGAGCGCAGCCAGCGCAAGATCCTGCTCAACGGCCTGTTGCTGATGGGCGGCGCGTTCGTGATCGGCCTGGGCTGCACGCTGTGGCTGGTGCACGGCCTGCGCCGCCTGCAGCGCTACGCGCGCGCGGTGGCTGCCGGCGAGCGCGCCGAGATGCCGCTGCGCGGCGCCAGCGAGCTGGCCGAGCTGGGGCGCTCGGTGGAAAGCATGCGCCTGCGGCTGGAGAACAAGCAATACGTCGAGCACTACATCCACACGCTCACGCATGAAATGAAGAGCCCGCTGGCGGCCATCAGCGGCGCGGCCGAACTGCTGCAGGAGGACATGCCCGCCGCCGACCGCAGCCGCTTCGTCGCCAACATCCGGCGCCAGGCGCAGCGGCTGGAGGAAATGATCCGCAAGCTGCTGGCGCTGGCGGCGCTGGAGCAGCGGCAGAGCCTGGAGACGCACGAGCCGGTTGCGCTGCTGGCGTTGATCGAGCAGTTGCTGCACGAGCTGGAGCCGCGCGCGCGCCAGCGCGGGCTGGCCCTGCGCCTGCTGCCGCCGGCCCATCCCGCGCCGGCGGTGAAAGGCGACCGGTTCCTGCTGCACCAGGCGCTGGCCAACCTGCTGGAAAACGCGCTCGATTTCGCCCCGCCGGCGAGCGTGGTGGAAATCGCCGTGGAGCGCCGCGACGGCCCGCCCAATACGATCGCCGTGCGCGTCACCGATCACGGCCCGGGCATTCCCGACTATGCATTGCCGCGCCTGTTCGAGCGCTTCTATTCGCTGCCGCGCCCTGGCGGCCAGGACAAGAGCACCGGGCTCGGCCTGTGCTTCGTGCGCGAGATCGCCACGCTGCATCGTGGCGAGATCGTGCTGGCCAATCGCGCGGAAGGCGGGGCCTGCGCCACRCTGACCTTGCCGGCCGCGTAGCGGCTTCACACTCGCCACACAATCGCTTCACGCAGGCTTCCTTGGCGGCTCACACGGGAGTCCTAAGCTCGCGGCATCGTCACTCCCGCGCGCCTGCCGCCATGAACCGAATCCTGTTTTTCAAATCCTCCATCACCGCGCTGCTGATCCTGCTGATCCTGATCCCGCTGCATCTCGTCGGCAACGCGGTGCAAGATCGCAAGCATTACCGCGAAGAGGCAGTACGCAGTGTCTGGCAAAGCTACGCCGGCCCGCAGACCCTGACCGGCCCGGTACTGGTGCTGCCGTACAAGGAAATCCTGCGCGTGGCGGACAACAGCGACCCCAAGCGGCCCAATGCCACCATGCTGCAGGCCGAGGTCGGGCAGGTGCTGGTGTTCCCCGCCACGCTGCGGGTCAAGGGCGAGGTGACGCCAAGCGAGCGCTATCGCGGCATCCACAAGGTACTGGTGTACGAGATGCAGAGCCGCTGGCAGGGCACCATCGCGCTGCCCGACCCGGGCGAGCTGCCGCGCTCGGTCGGCCATGTGGGCTTCGAGGTGGGGCAGCCCTACATCGCGATCGGCATCAGCGACACGCGCGGCCTGATGGCGGCGCCCACGTTCGAACTCGACGGCAAGGCGCTGAAACTGGAGCAAGGCGTGCGGCTGAAGAGCCTGACGCAAGGCCTGCATGCGGAGATCGACCTGCCGTCGGCCAAAGCCGCGAAACCGGGCCTCGACGGCAGGTCCGCGCAGGCGCAGCGCGTGGTGCCGTTCTCGCTGACCTTGCCGCTGCTGGGCGCGCAGTCGCTGGCCTTTACGCCGGTGGCCGACCAGAACGACATCTCGATCGACTCCGCCTGGCCGCATCCGAGTTTCGATGGCGATTTCCTGCCGCGCACCCGCAGCGTGAACGCGCAAGGCTTCCACAGCAACTGGAGCGTGACCTCCTACAACACCAAGGTCCGCAACTAGCTCGCCGGTCCGGG
The DNA here is from genome assembly GCF_056397325.1 of Cupriavidus sp. 05N39. Classification (NCBI taxonomy): domain Bacteria; kingdom Pseudomonadati; phylum Pseudomonadota; class Betaproteobacteria; order Burkholderiales; family Burkholderiaceae; genus Cupriavidus; species Cupriavidus sp. 05N39. The sequence goes on along the minus strand of NZ_JBFTNE010000010.1, from coordinate 47,462 downwards.
CGACGGCACGCTCGAATCGGTTTCCGTGACGCTGATCGATCCGGTCAACATCTACCTGCAGGCTGAACGCGCGGTGAAGTACGGCGCCATGTTCGTGCTGCTGACCTTCGCCGGCTTCTTTATGTTCGAGCTGGTCAGGCGCCTGCGCATCCATCCCATCCAGTACCTGCTGGTGGGCCTGGCGCTGGCGGTGTTCTTCCTGCTGCTGCTGAGCCTGTCCGAGCATATCGCCTTCGCGCTGGCCTACCTGGCGGCCAGTGCCGCGTGCATCGGGCTGCTGGGCTTCTACCTCTCGTTCGTGCTGCAGAGCTGGCAGCGCGGGCTGGCCTTCGCCACGCTGCTGACCGTGCTGTACGGCGCGCTCTATGGCCTGCTGCTGTCGGAGGACAACGCGCTGATGCTGGGCTCGCTGCTGCTGTTCGTGATCCTCGCCGCCATCATGGTGATGACCCGGCGCATCGACTGGTATGCGGCGGGCGCCGCCTGGCAGCCGCAGCGCGACAAGCCCGCCGCGGCCGTGGCCGCCGAAACCGCCGTGCAAGCCTGAGCGGGGGAGAACGCCATGCCCACCTACCTCCATTGCGCCCCGCCGCTCGCCCTGGCCGCCGCGCTGGGCCGGCGCAGGGTGCCGGCAAGCCTGATGCTGGCCGGCGTCGCGGCCAGCGTGCTGCCCGACGTCGACATGCTCAGCGTCTGGTATGCCGGGGTGCGCTACAGCAGCGTGCTGGGCCATCGGGGCCTGACGCACTCGATCGGCTTCGCGCTGGCGCTCGGCCTCGTGGCGGCGCTGGCGGCAAGGCGCTGCGGCTGGCGGCGCGGCATCGCCTTCCTGTTCGTGGCCTTGAGCACCGTGTCGCACCCCCTGCTGGACCTGCTGACCGACCGCGGCATCGGCACGGCGCTGTTCTATCCGCTGGCGGACCAGCGCGTGACGCTGCCGTGGCGGCCGCTGCCGCTGACCGGCGCCGGGCTGTTCGGCGCAACGCGCTTCTGGCTGGAATGCCTGTGGATCGGCTTGCCGCTGATGACGCTGGCGGCGACCGGTGTTGCGCTGCGCCAGTGGATCGAGCGCGACAAGCCGACCCGGCATCGTGCGCCCGCGCGCGCCTGTGCGGATTGAGGCCGACATGATCACCGCTACGAAACGCATGCCCGATCCGTTCCGCCTGCACAGCGGCCGGAACGCCGCATCCAACCGGCTCGACCGCCTGCTCACCGCGCCCCGCCCCGGACTGGCGCTGGCCGGCGCGCGCCGCGGACTTTGCGAGTTTCTCGCTTTCGGCGTCAAGGAAGCGCGATCGTGCCTGTTCGCGGGACTGTTCTTCCTGGCGGTCTTCGCCGTGCCGCGCGGCGGCTGGATGGGCATCCCGCGCTACGACCTGCTGCTGGCGGCGGCAGTCGCGATCCAGGCGGCGATGGTGTGGGCACGGCTGGAGACGATGGACGAACTCAGGGCCATCAGCCTGTTCCACGTGGTGGGCTTTGCGCTGGAAGTTTTCAAGACATCGGGCGGCATCCAGTCGTGGAGCTATCCTGACTTCGCCTACACCAAGGTGCTGGGCGTGCCGCTGTTTTCAGGCTTCATGTACGCGGCAGTGGGAAGCTACATCATCCAGGCCTGGCGCATCCTGGACGTGCGCGTGCGGCACCATCCGCCGTACTGGATGGCCGGCCTGATGGCGGCGCTGGTGTACGCGAACTTCTTCACGCACCACTATATCGGCGACTACCGCTGGTACCTGGCCTGCGGCATTGCCGGGCTGTATGCGCGCAGCACGGTGCGCTTCCGCCCGCTGGACCGGGAGCGCGAGATGCCGCTGCTGCTGGCGTTCGTGCTGATCGGCCTGTTCGTCTGGATCGCGGAAAACATCAGCACGTTCTTCGCGGTGTGGCGCTACCCCAACCAGCTAGGCGCGTGGTCGGCGGTGCATGTGGGCAAATGGAGTTCGTGGTCGCTGCTGATCGTGATGACGTTCACCATCGTGGCCAACCTGAAGCACATCAAGGCCAGCATTCATGTGCCCGCGGCCTGAAGCAGAGGCAGAGGAGGCCCCGGGCGGGGCCGCCCGCGGCGCCTAGCCCAGCAGCACGCGCAGTTGCGCGTCCGCATTCTCGCTCGGGAGCTTGCGGAAGCCGCTCTTGGCGTAGCGATGCCAGTGGCCCTGCACGGTCGCCATGATCAGCGCCGCGCGCACCGGCACGTCGGCGTCGGGCGGGAACGCGCCCTGGGTGATGGCAACCTTGAGGCACTGCCGCAGCGAGGCCTCGATGCGGTCCACCACCTGGTTGATGCGCTCCTGCAGGCGATCGTGCTCACCCACCAGCGCTTCGCCGGTCAGCACGCGGGTCATGCCTGGATTCTTCTCGGCGAAGGACAGCAGCATGCGCACCACGGCATGCGCCTGGCGCAGCCCATGTTCTTCCTGGGTGGTGATCTGGTTGATCAGGCCGAAGACGGTCTGCTCGATAAAGCCGATCAGGCCCTCGAACATCTGCGCCTTGCTGGCGAAATGGCGGTACAGCGCCGCCTCGGAAACACTGAGCTTGGCGGCCAGCGCCGCGGTGGTGACTTTTTCCCCGCGCGGCACTTCCAGCATTCCGGCCAGCGTCTGCAGGATCTGCACCCGCCGCTCGCCCGGACGCGGGCGTTTGCGTGCCGGCGCCCCGTCCGCGCCTGCGCCCTGCCCGGCCGCGGCCGGAGCCGCACCCGATGGGCGCCCGTTACTGTGCATCATGACCCTATTCTCCGAATTCGTCGTTGGAGTTGATGCATGGATTGTACTTTTACGTTCACATAACCGGGGCGATTTACGATGCGCGCCCGCACGCGCGGCGCCGATGCCGGCAGCGCTTGCGGCGCCGTCTTGCCTTGCGGCCGCGACGGCGGGTCCTGCGTCTCGGCCGCCACCAGCGTCACCGAATGCTCTTGCGCGGCGTGCCCGGCATGCTGCCTGTCCTCGGCGTCCAGCGTGCTGCGCAGCACGGCGTCGCCGCTGACGCCGTCCGCCGCCACGCTGGCTGGCATCGGCACATCGTGCGGGCGCGATGGCGCCAGCGTGCGCAGGTAGCCCGTCACCCAGGCGGTGCGAATGCCCGTGCCGGCATAACGCTTGAGGTGGGACAGCGTGTCTTCCACCAGCACCGCCCGGTGCGGCGCCACGCCTTGCTGGGCCAGCAGGCGGCGCAACATGCGGCGGTCCGGCTTGGGCCGCAGGTGTCCATGCACCCACATGTCCTCAATGGCGACGACGCGCTCGAAACAATGCTGGATACCGGCCACCTGCATGACGGCGCGCGCATATTGCGCCGGTGCGTTGGTCACCAAGATCTTGCGCCCCGGCAAGCGGCGCAGGTGGCCGGCCAGGCCCCGCTGCACGCGCACCATTTCCGCCAGTTCGGGGAAATCATGCGCGGCGCGCAGGAAGTCGGCCGGATCCACGCCGTGGTGGCGGATCATGCCGAGCAGGGTCGCGCCATAGCGCTGCCAGTACTTCACCCTTACCTCGCTGGCGGTGGCCTCGTCGCTGCCCAGCACGCGGGCGACATACGCCGTCATCAACTGGTTGATGGCGGGAAAGATCGCGTGCGACGCGTCGTGCAGCGTGTTGTCGAGGTCGAACAGCCAGACCGTGCGGCCGGAATTGTCGCCCGCGGGGCGGCGTCGGCGCGCACCGCGCAGGCTGCGGCGCAAGGGCGGGGAAGTAGATGGCACGCGGGAAGGAAAGAGGGGGTGAGGCGGCAGCGCGCGGCGCGCGCTGCCGGGAGATGCGTTCTAGTGCGAACGGATCATGGTACCGAACGCTTGTTCGGTCAGGATTTCGAGCAACAGCGAGTGTTCGATGCGGCCATCGATGATGTGCACCGAATTGACGCCGCTCTTGGCCGCGTCCAGCGCCGACGAGATCTTCGGCAGCATGCCGCCGGAGATGGTGCCGTCGGCGAACAGTTCCTCGATCTCGCGCGCCGAGAGGTCGGTCAGCAGGTTGCCGGCCTTGTCCATCACGCCCGGGATGTTGGTCATCATCACCAGCTTCTCGGCCTTGAGGATCTCGGCCATCTTGCCGGCCACCACATCGGCGTTGATGTTGTAGGCCTGGCCGTCGTCGGAGAAACCGATCGGCGAGATCACCGGGATGAAGGCATCGTCCTGCAGCGCCTTGACCACGGCCGGGTTGATCGCTTCGATGTCGCCCACGTAGCCGATATCGATGAAGGCGCCGGGATTCTCGCGGTCCGGCATCTTCAGGCGCTTGGCGCGGATCAGGCCGCCGTCCTTGCCGGTCAGGCCCACGGCCTGGCCGCCGTACTGGTTGATCAGCATGACGATGTCCTGCTGCACTTCGCCGCCCAGCACCCATTCGACCACTTCCATGGTCTCTTCATCGGTGACGCGCATGCCCTGGATGAAGGTGCCGACCTTGCCGACTTTCTTCAGGGCTTCGTCGATCTGCGGGCCACCACCGTGGACCACGACCGGATTCATGCCGACCAGCTTGAGCAGGATCACGTCGCGCGCGAAGCCGTGCTTGAGCTTTTCCTCGGTCATCGCGTTGCCGCCGTACTTGACGACGATGGTCTTGCCGTGAAACTTGCGGATATAGGGCAGCGCCTCGGCGAGGATTTCGGCCTTGAGGGCTGGGGCAATTGCGGCCACCGCGGTAGCGGCAGGCCCAGGGGTGTCGGCGTTCATGGCAAGGGACATCCGTGAGATTCAACAGGTATCATGGCAATTCTGACCGGCGGTGGACAACGGGTTCCAGGCATTCCAGACCCCGCATTGACCACATCCGGCCGCGGCAGGCGCCGATTTTACAAGAAACCGCGCCGCACGCGTGCAGACGCTGGTGCGGCAGTGGCTCAAAACCGGTGCATGCGTACTGCGGCGCACCATGGCGTCCTATCCACGCAACAGTCGGCTGACAGTTTCCCACCACCGGACAGCGGCAAGAAAAATGAGCCTGCACCCCGACGATCTTAACGCCCTGCGCCCCCATCTGCTGCGCTTCGCGCGGCTGCAACTGCGTGACCAGGCGCTGGCCGAGGATACCGTCTCCGACACCCTGGTGGCCGCGCTGGAGCACCCGGAGCGCTTCAGCGGCCAGTCCGCGCTGAAGACCTACCTGATCGGCATCCTCAAGCACAAGATCATCGATACGCTGCGCAGCGGCCGGCGCGAAGTGCGCCTGGCGCTCGGCGGCGACGAGGACGGCGAAGCCCAGTCGGATATCGACGCGTTCGACGCCCTGTTCGCCAAGAACGGGCACTACCATACGCCGCCTTCCGACTGGGGCAACCCCGACCGGACGCTGGAGCGTCGCGAGTTCTTCGAGATCCTGCAGCTTTGCGTGGACAAGCTGCCAGCCAAGATTGGCCGGATTTTCATGATGCGGGAATGGCTGGAACTGGAAACCGAAGAAATCTGTCAGGAACTGGAGATCACGACGACCAATGCATGGGTCATGCTGTACCGCGCCCGCATGCGCCTGCGCGAGTGCCTGGAACTGAACTGGTTCGGGCAAAAGGCGTGACCGCCTGTCCGACCAAAGGAAGCCATGTCTGATACGCCACCACGAGACTCCCTGCTGCCGAACTGCCGCGAGATCCACCGCCTGACCATGGAAGGCATGGACCGCCCGCTCAGCTGGATCGAACGCGTGCGCATGCGCGGCCACTTGGCCATTTGCGACGCCTGCACCAATTTTTCGGCCCAGATGCGGCTGATGCGCGCCGCCATGAGCCGGCTGGGCCTGGACGACGAGCCGCCCAAGGACAATCCGTGAGCGATCCGGCCACGGTGCTGACGGGACAATTGCGCCCGGTCGAGCATTGCAGCGCTTGCGGCGCCGGCTTTGTGTGCGGCTACGCCGCCGGCCTGCCGGAATGCTGGTGCGCCAGCCAGCCGCTCTTGCCCGCCCGGCGCATCGTGCCGGGCCAGCACTGCCTGTGCCCGGCGTGCCTGGGCCGCCGCCGCGAGGAGGCCGGTGGGCCGGCCTGATTAGCTGGCTGCTGGCGCCGGGCTGGCCGCGCCGGTCCCGGCGAACTGCACCACCACCACGCCCAGCACCACCAGCAAGGCGCCGGCCAGACGTCCCGGCGTCACCGCGCGCACCGCGAAGCCGGCCAGGCCGAACTGGTCCAGCAGCAAGGCCCCCGCCATTTGGCCCGCCACCACCGCCGCGATAAAGCCGCCGGCGCCCAGGCGCGGGGCCAGCAGCAGCGCCGCCGAGATATAGAACACGCCCGCCACGCCGCCTGCCCACGTCCAGGCTGGCCCGCGCGCCGCCAGCGCCAGCGCCGGCATGGGCGCCTTGAGCAGCAACAGCAGCGGCAGCACCACCATCAGGCTGACCAGCAGCGAGGCCACGGCCGCCCACAGCGGGTGGCCCAGGCTACGCCCGAGCACGGCATTGGCGCCCGCCTGGAAGGGGATCACCGCCCCGGATGCGATGGCCACCAGTACGGGGATAAGGCCGGTCAGCGCCGGCGAAAAGTTACTGATTCCTGGCATCGGGGCATCTCCATACGGACAAATATGATGCCCCCAGTGTGAAATATTGCGCCGCGAATTTCCAATTCTCGTTTCATAGCGTTAATATGCGCCGCATGAATGATCTACGCGGTATCGACCTGAACCTGCTGGTGGTGCTGGAAGCCCTGCTGGCCGAACGACATATTTCGCGCGCGGCGCTGCGGCTGCACCTGAGCCAGCCCGCCGTCAGCCATGCGCTGGGCCGCCTGCGCCAGTTGCTGGACGACCCGCTGCTGGTGCGCGGCCAGGGTGGCCTGGTGCCCAGCGCGCGCGCCCACGAACTGGCGGGGCCGCTGGCCGAGGCGCTGGCGCAGGTGCGCATCCTGCTCGGGCCGTCCGGCTTCCAGCCCGCCACGGCGCGCCGCAGCTTCCGCCTGGCCATGTCCGACTACGGCGCCATGGCGCTGCTGCCCGGCCTGCTGCGCGCGGTGCGCAAGATCGCGCCGGGGATCGACCTGGTGGTCAGCCAGGCCAGCCGCGAGGCCATGACGGCCAAGGTGGCCGACGCAGAGATCGACCTGGCGCTGGGCGTGTTCGCGCAGACGCCGGAAGGCGTGCGCAGTACCGAACTGTTCGAAGAAACCTATGGCTGCATGGTGGACGCGGCCACGGTGCGCGGCCTGGGCAAGCTGGATCAGGTCGCCTACCTGGCCCGCTCGCATGTGCTGGTGGCAGCCCACAGCGAGCGGGTGGATGCCATCGATGCCGCCGTGGCCAAGGTCGGCGGGCGGCGCAAGATCGCCTGCGTGTTGCCCCACTGGAGCGTGGCACCAGCGTTGATTGCCGGCACCAACCTGGTCCTGACCACGGCGCGCCGCAGCCTGGCCGCGTTCGAGGAAGACCCGCGCTTCGCGGTGTTCGATCCGCCCTTCCCTTTGCCGGGCTTTGTCTTCAGCCTGATCTGGCACGACCGCACCGACGCCGATCCCGGCCATAGCTGGTTGCGCGAGCGCGTCATGGCGGTGGCCGCAGGGGACGAACCCGACGACGCGATCAGCCTGCGCAGCTAGGCAGCAGCCGGGCTGCCTGGCTGCCCGTAGCGCTTCAGTGCTTGTGATCGCCGTGCGAGCCGGCGGCCGGCGCTGCGGCAGCAAGGTCGCGCACTTCGGCGTCGACCTTCTGCTCGATCACCTTGCCGCCTTGTTCGATCTTGAGCGTAAGCGGCACGGTATCGCCCTTCTTCAGCGGCGCCTTGAGACCCATCAGCATCACGTGATAGCCGCCCGGCTTGAGTTCGACATCCTGCATGCGCGGCAGGTCAAGCGCGCCGATGGCGCGCATGCGCATCACGTTGCCATCCATCTTCATCTCATGGACCTCGGCCGTGGCGGCCGCCGGCGTGCTCACGCCGACCAGCTTGGCGGGCTCGTGGGCATGCAGGGTCATGAAGACGCCGGTGGCGGTCTGCGCCGGCACGGTGCCGCGCGCCCAGGCGTTGCTGACGTCGACCTGGGCGAAAGCGGCGTTCGAGCACAGCGCGGCGAGCAGGGCGGCGGGCACCGCGGCGAGGAATCTGGCTTGCATTGGGATCATCTCCACTGAACTTCACAAAGGAATCATTAGACCATGTCGTCCATGGCGGCGCGAGCCAGGCGGCAAGCCCCGCAGCTAACCGGCCAGTCTGGCAGCGCCTGCGCCGCCGACCAATGCGGCACGGTGTCGCACAGGGCGGGCCCGGCCCTTGTCGTTGTTAAACTCGCGGCATGGATACCACCGCAGCCGTGCCGCCAGATACGGCCACCTCCCACGCCGGTCCCGCCACGAGCCACACTGCGGGCTTTGCCCCGGTGCGCCACAACCTCATGAGCCTGCGCCGCCTGTTCTGGCTGCGCTGGGCGCTGATGGGCGGGCAGTCGGTGCTGCTGGTGTCTTGCGAGGCGGTGGCCGGCGTGATCCTGCCATACAGCCCGCTGCTGGCGATCCTCTCCCTGCAAGCGGTGTTCAACCTGCTGACGGGCCTGCGCATGCGCATGCATGGCGGCCGCGGCACCATGCCCAGCGACGCAGAGCTGATGGGCCAGCTGATGGTCGACCTGACGGCGCTGTCGGCCAACCTGTTTTTCACCGGCGGTGCTACCAATCCCTTTGTGTCGTTCTACCTGCCGGGCCTGGCGATCGCGGCCGCCATCCTGCCGTGGCGCAACGTGATCGCGCTCGCGGTCTACGCGATGGCCTGCTACAGCCTGATGCTGATCGAGTATGTGCCGCTGAACCTGCGCAACCCGGACAATGCCGTCAACTACCACCTGGCGGGCATGTGGCTCAACTTCGTCGCCAGCGCGACCATGATCGCGGTGTTCGTGGCACGGTTGTCCGGCGTGCTGCGCCAGCGCGATGCCGAACTCAACCTGGCGCGCGAGCAGTTGCTGCGCGATGCGCGCGTCGAAGCGCTGAACGACCAGGCCGCCGCGGTCGCCCACGAGATTGGCACGCCGCTGGCCACGCTGGCGGTCATCGCCGGCGAGTTGCGCGCCGATGCCGCGGACCCGCGCCTGGGCGGCACGCGAGTGTCCGCCTACCTGCCGGACCTGCAGACCATGGAACAGCAGCTGGAGCTGTGCAAATCGATCCTGGCGCGCCTGCGCGACGACCACGAGACCGCGGCGCCGCAGCGCATCGATGCGTGGCTGGACGGTTACGTCGAGCGCTGGCAGTTGCGCCACCCGCATGCCCGCCTCGAAGCCAATGCCATCGGCGAGACAGCCGCGCTGTCGGTCGAGGCCGCGCGCGTCGGGCAGATTCTGACCATCCTCCTGGACAACGCCGCGCGCAGCCAGCTGGCCGCGGGGCACGAGCAGATTCCGCTGCGCCTGGCCATCTCCCTGGAGAACCACGGCGCGCTGCCTACGCTGACGTTCCGCGTGACCGACCGCGGCCTCGGCATCCCACCGTCGCAACGCGCCCGGCTTGGCGAAGCCCCGGTGGCCAGCATGCACGGCGGCCAGGGCATCGGCGTGTACCTGGCGCAAAGTGCCGCCCAGCAAATGGGAGGGCGGCTGGCCTGGCACGACCATCACGAAGGCGGCACCGTGGCCGAACTGCGCCTGCCCACCCCCTCTGCGGCGTCCTTCCCGGATGCCGCTCCGTTCGCCTCACCCCTGACAACGAATCCGCGATGACCGACGCCCTCAATAATCCCGCCGCCGACGGCGCGCCCTTCCTGGTCGTCGACGACGATGCCGTCTTCGCCGGCGCGCTGGCGCGCGCGCTGACGCGCCGCGGTTATGCGGTGCAGATCGCGCACAACCGCCAGCAGGCGCTGGCACTCGCCGCGCAAACGCCGTTTGCCTATATCACCCTGGACCTGCACCTGAGCGCGCCGCCGGAAGCCGGCAGCACCGCGCCGGCGGAGTCCGGCCTGCAACTGGTCGCCCCGCTGCGGGCCGCCTTGCCCGATGCGCGCATCCTGGTGCTGACCGGCTACGCCAGCATCGCCACGGCGGTGGCGGCGGTCAAGCATGGGGCTGACGAATACCTGGCCAAGCCGGCCAATGTGGATTCGATCCTGACGGCGCTGATGGCCGGGGTATCGGAAGACGCGGCCGAAGCCGCCATGGAGGAGCCGGTGCCGCTATCGGTGGCACGGCTGGAGTGGGAGCATATCCAGCGGGTGCTGGCCGAGCACGACGGCAATATTTCCGCCACCGCGCGCGCGCTCAATATGCACCGGCGCACACTGCAGCGCAAACTGGGCAAGCGGCCAGTGTCGCGCTAACGTCCGCTAGCGCCCGCGCTCAGAGGCGCAACTGCACGTAGTCCCAGTCCAGATCGTCCTCCCGGCCGGCGGCTTGCTCGGCCAGGCGCAGGGCGTCGCTGGCATGGCGATCGGCACGCGAGCCCAGGTCGCCGGCCTGCACCGCCAGTTCCACCGCGGCTTGCGGGGCGGCGCGAGTGTGCACGGCACGCTTGAGCGCCACGGACGCGCCCGACTGGCGCAGCGCGGGCGCCGCCTCCGGGCGCGCGCACAGGAACACGGTTGCAGCGGCGAGGCCGCACAGCACCCCGAACGAAGACAGTAGCTCGCGTTTCATTTCGGTTCTCCTGCCTGGTTGGTTTGTGAGTGGGTGGATGCGAGCCGGTGAGCGGCGGTGGCGGCGAATTCTCGAATCCGCTTGGGAGCGGTCGGGATTCCGTGACTCGCGGAACCGGCGCCGCGCCGCTAAAAACCCGCCGGACATGCATCGCGGCGGGTGGTAACCGGCCGGCTGCGATCATTGGACCGAGCCGGCCGCCACTTTGGCATTGCATCGCTGTGCGCACCAGTGCGCTTACGAATGCTTACCTGCTTTACTTTTGTCTTTTTATCTTTACTTTTTTAAGCTTTACCAGCGTGTGTCACGCTCCCACGCCTTCAGCTCATCTTCCACGCGCTCCTTCGTATAGCCGTAGCGCTCCTGAATCCGGCCGGCAAGCTGATCCCGCTTGCCCTGGATCTGAGTAAGGTCGTCGTCGGTGAGCTGGCCCCACTTTTCCTTCACCTTACCCTTGGCCTGATCCCACTTTCCTGCGATCTGATCCCAATTCATGGTCGACTCCTGGTTCGTGTTTGCTGCGATCAGCCCGCAGACGGGCTGATTGGGTATTTCGTGCGTGGCTATGACTTACTTGGCGTACTTGGCCTTCACGTTGGCCTGGCACTTGTCCTTGGCATCGCCGGACATGGCATCGCACTTTTCCTTGTCAGCCTTGTAGGCAGCTTCCACGGTGTCCTTCCTGGCATCGGCGCGCGCTTCGGCGACGTCGGTGCTGGTGCCGGTGGCGGCAGCCTTCTCGACCTTGGCCACACCGAGGGCTTGCTCGTGGGCCACCTTGGCTTCCTTCACGCATACGTCCTTGTCATTGCCCTTGCGGTCGTCGCACTTTTCCTTGGCCACGCTGTAGTCGCCATCCGCCTTGACCTTGTCCGCCTTGGCGCGCGCCTTTTCCGTGCCATCGCGGGCGGCCTCCGCGTTGGCCTTGGCCACGTCTTCGTCGCGCTTGGCTTCCTTCACGCAAACGTCCTTGGCGTTGTCCTTGAGGCTGTCGCACTGGGCGCGTGCAGCCTTGTAGTTGGCGTTAGCGGTTTTCACGGCCGCGTCGTAGTCCGCTTTGGAACCTGCTGGTGCGGCATGCGCCAGCGTGAAGGCGGCAGGGCCGGCAAACATCATCGAACACACTGCTGCGCTCAGCCATTTCTTCATCATGTCGTGCTCCTTTTCAGTGGCGGAATATTGTGGAGAGCGGCCTCGTCGCCAGGCACCTGCCTGGTGCGATCCGCGTTTGCCCACACCGTAGATACAGAGTACGTACAGGCCCTTCCCGCAATCAGGCGTCACGCTCCGAAAGCCGCGTAAGACAAATCCGACATGATTCCCGGGGCACGCAGCCCTGCGGCGCTCCGCCGCAGCGCCGAGGAGCGCCATCGGCGCTAGACTGGCGCGCTTCCCAGGAGAATCCACATGACCGCATCCCGCCTGCTGCCCGCAGTAACCATCGCGCTGGCCTCGCTCGGCGCAAGCTGGGCCCCCGCAGCGCTCGCGCACATCGTGTTCGGGCAGAAGACCGCCACCGCCGGCAGCTACTTCAAGGGTGCGCTGATGGTGGGCCACGGCTGCAACGGCAGCGCCACGCGCGCCATTACCGTGACTATCCCGGAAGGCGTGCAAGGCGCCCATCCGCAACCCAAGGCAGGCTGGCAACTGGAAGTGAAGCGCGCGCCGCTGGCCAAGCCCTATACCTCGCACGGCAAGACCGTGAGCGAGGACGTGCGCACGCTGCGGTGGTTCGCCGGCTCGCTGGCCGACGCGCATTTCGATGAATTCGTGATGTTGATGAAGCTGCCGGAGCAGGCTGGCAAGCTGTATTTTCCGGTGGTGCAGGAGTGCGAGGACGGCCGCACCGAGTGGACACAGATCCCCGCCGACGGCCAGAGCCTGCGTGAGCTGAAAACGCCTGCGGCGGAACTGGAACTGACCGCGCCGACGCCGGCGGGGCATGTGCACGCGCATTGAACGGGCGCAGCAAACGACAAAAAGGGCGCACCGTGATGCGCCCTTTTTGATCCTGACTGCTATCGACTACAGCACGTAGCGCGACAGGTCTTCGTTGCCGGCGAGATCGCCCAGGCGTTCGTCCACATAGGCCGCATCGATGGTGACCGTCTCGCCCGAGGACCTGGTGGCGTGGAAGGACAGGTCCTCCAGCAGCCGCTCCATGACCGTGTACAAGCGGCGCGCGCCGATGTTCTCGACCTTCTCGTTGACCGAGAAAGCAATCTCGGCCAGGCGGCGGATGCCGTCCGGCGCGAACACCAGCTGGACCTGCTCGGTGTTCAGCAGCGCCTGATATTGCTTGGTCAGGCTGGCGTCGGTCTGGGTCAGGATGGCTTCGAAGTCGGCAACCGACAGCGATTCCAGCTCGACCCGGATCGGGAAGCGGCCCTGCAACTCGGGGATCAGGTCGCTGGGCTTGGACAGGTGGAAAGCACCCGAGGCAATGAACAGGATGTGGTCGGTCTTGATCATGCCGTACTTGGTGTTGACCGTCGTGCCCTCGACCAGCGGCAGCAGATCGCGCTGCACGCCCTGGCGCGACACCTCGCCGCCGCCCACTTCGCTGCGGCTGGCGATCTTGTCGATCTCGTCCAGGAACACGATGCCGTTCTGCTCCACATTGGCAACCGCCTTGTGCTTGACCTCTTCGTCATTGAGCAGCTTGGCGGCTTCCTCGTCGATCAGCAGCTTGAAGGCCTCGTGCACCTTCATCTTGCGGCGCGCCTTCTTGCCCTGGCCCAGGCCCGCGAACATGGTGCGAATCTGCTCGGTCATGTCTTCCATGCCCGGAGGGCCCATGATATCCATATTGGGCGAGCCGGCGGAAACCTCGAGCTCGATCTCCTTGTCGTCGAGCTGGCCTTCGCGCAATTTCTTGCGGAACACCTGGCGGGTGTTGGAATCCTTTTCCTCGGGCTGGTTGAAGCCGATATCGCGCGGCGGCGGCAGCAGTATGTCGAGCAGGCGGTCCTCGGCGGCTTCCTCGGCCTTGGTGCGCACCTTTTTCATTTCGGATTCGCGGGCCTGCTTGACCGCCATCTCGGCGAGGTCGCGCACGATGGTGTCGACGTCGCGGCCCACGTAGCCCACCTCGGTAAACTTGGTGGCCTCGATCTTGATGAACGGCGCATCGGCCAGCYKSGCCAGGCGGCGCGCRATCTCGGTCTTGCCGACGCCSGTCGGTCCGATCATCAGGATGTTCTTGGGCGTGATTTCCTGACGCAGGGGCTCTTCCACCTGCTGCCGGCGCCAGCGGTTGCGCAGCGCGACCGCTACCGCCTTCTTGGCCTTGTTCTGGCCGATGATGTGCTTATCGAGTTCGGAAACGATTTCCGACGGGGTCATGGTATGCGACATGGTATCCGTTCAGTGGAAGACGGGCCGGAGCGCGGCGGCCCCCGGTCCCAGGCGGCCGCGCGTCGAGGGACTACGCGGCCGTCCGACGCTCATTCCAGCGTCTCGATGACGAAATTGGTGTTGGTGTAGATGCAGAGTTCGCCGGCGATGCCCAGCGACTTTTCCACAATGTCCTTGGGCGAAAGCTCGGTGTTCTCCACCAGCGCCTTGGCCGCCGACTGCGCGTAGGCGCCGCCCGAGCCGATCGCGGCCACGCCACCCTCGGGGTCGAGCACGTCTCCGTTACCGGTGATCACCAGGGTGGTGTCGCGGTCGGCCGTGATCAGCATGGCTTCGAGCCGGCGCAGCGCGCGGTCCGAGCGCCAGTCCTTGGCGAGGTCAACGGCGGCGCGGGTCAGGTTGCCCTGGTACTTCTCCAGCTTGGCCTCGAAGCGATCGAGCAGCGAGAAGGCATCCGCGGTGCTGCCGGCAAAGCCGACCAGTACCTTGCCGTTATAGATGCGCCGCACCTTGCGTGCGGTGCCCTTCATCACAATATTGCCAAGAGTGACCTGGCCGTCACCGCCGACTGCAACCTGGTTGCCGCGCCGGACGCTGACGATGGTAGTGCCGTGATACTGTTCCATGGTGGCTTCGCGAGAATATGTCTTGGACGTAGGTGGCGACGGGTGCGGGCGAATTCAAGGGCCACCGCGCCGGCCATCCCTGGCGCCCCCCGCCGGACCGAAAGCAACCAGATCAATATAGACGAGGAGGCCACAGCAAGCGCGGGGGCGCGGCGGGCCGTGGGATGAAAAACAAAAAGGCCACGCATCGCGCGTGGCCTTTTCTGCATCCGGGCTCGCGCCCCGCGGGTGGCGGCGATCAGTCCGCGTAGACGCCGGCCTTCTTGATCACCGGGCTCCACTTGCCGATTTCCGCCGACAGGAAGGCCTTCAGCGAATCCGGCGTGGCGCGCTGGGCGGGCACTGCCTCCGCACCCAGCTCGGCCATCTTGGCCCGGAAGGTCGGGTCCGTCACGGCCTTCTGCAGTGCGGCGGAGAGCTTGTCCACCACCGGCTTGGGCGTGCCCTTGGGCGCGTACATGGCGTGCCAGATCTTCACTTCGACACCAGGCAGGCCCTGCTCGGCGGCCGTCGGGATGTCCTTGAAGGCTTCCACGCGGCGGCTCTGCATGGCGGCGTACGGCTTGAGCGCGCCCGCCTTGAGCTGGCCGGCGATATTGGTGGTCTGGTCGCACATCAGGTTGACCTGGCCGCCCAGGATATCGGTCAGCGCCGGCGCCGTGCCTTTGTAGGGCACCGTGGTCAGGTCGGTCTGGATCGCGCTCAGGAAGAGCAGGCCGCACAGGTGCGAGGCAGAGCCGATGCCGGCGTTGGCCATCGACAGCTTGCTGGCATTGGCCTTGATATAGGGCAGCAGTTCCTTGAAGCTGGCGGGCGGCAGGTTCTTGTTGCCGATCATCACCATCGGCACGTCGGCGATCTCGCCCACGGTTTCGAAGTCCTTGAGCGGATCGAAGCCGAGGTTGCGGTACAGCGCCGGCGCGGTGGACATGCCGATATGGTGGATCAGGATGGTGTAGCCATCACCCTTGGCCTGCGCAACCTTCTTGGCGCCGATGGTGCCACCCGCGCCGCCCAGGTTCTCGATCACCATCGTGGTACCCAGGTGCTTGGACATGATCATGACCAGCTCGCGCGACACCTTGTCGGTCGGGCCGCCCGCGGCGAACGGCACCACCACCGAGACCGGCTTGCCGCCCGGGAACTCCTGTGCCTGCGCGCCCGCATGCATCCCCATCACGCCGACCGTCAGCGCGGCAGCCACAAACTGTGCAACTCGTTTCATGCTTTCTCCTGGATACCCTTCTGTTCCCGTACCGGCACTGCCCCGGCCGGAGTGGCGCGCCCTGTCGGGCGCGGCCGCCCCTGCGCCGCCGGCCCGATCGGGGCGGCGGCGCCGACCATGACGCGGGCGCAGCGCATACGGCCGGCGCGGCTTGGGCCGCGCGACCGGAGCGCAATGCTATCAATGTCGAAAAATGGCAAATATCCGGAAATACCCGCTAAGACATTTCTTCGCCGCGACACACCAAATGTATTCAATGCGCTACAGACAAGTCTTGAGCTGGCTCAACAGAGGCTCAACAGAAGAAGGCGAGCATTTCCTCCTGCAGCACCCCGGGCGCTTCCTCGGGAATGTAGTGCCCGCACGGGACCGCGCGGCCGCTGACATCGCTCGCCACCTCCTGCCACAGCGACAGCGGCTCGAAGCAGCGCGCCACCACGCCGTGCTCGCCCCACAGCACGCGCAGCGGGCAATCGATCTGGCGGCCATCCGCGCGGTCGGCGCGGTCGTGATCCTGGTCGATGGTGGCGGCCGCACGGTAGTCCTCGCACATGGCGTGCACATGGGCCGGATCGCGCATGGCGGCTGTGTAGGCGGCCATCGCGTCAGGCACGAAGGGACTCAGGCCGGCGTGGCGCAGGCCCATCAGCTTGTTAAGGTAGAACTCCGGCTCGGCATTGATCAGCGTCTCCGGGAACGGCGCCGGCTGGATCAGGAAGAACCAGTGCCAATAGGCGGCGGCAAACGCCATGCTGGTGCGTTCGTACATGGCCAGCGTAGGGGCGATGTCGAGCAGCATGGCGCGCGAAATCCGGCCGGGGTGGTCCACGCACAAGCGGTGCGCCACGCGGGCGCCGCGGTCATGGGCGCATAGCGCGAAGGCGTTAAAGCCCAGGCGCGCCATCACCTCCACCTGGTCCTGTGCCATCGCGCGCTTGCTGTAGTTCTCGTGGCCGGTGTTGCCCGGCGGCGCACTGCTGTTGCCATAGCCGCGCAGGTCGGTGGCAATGACGGTGAAACGGTYGGCCAGCGCCGGCGCCACCTTGTGCCAGATCAGGTGGCTCTGCGGATGCCCGTGCAGCAGCAGCAGGGGTGGGCCCGAGCCGCCCCGCACGCCGGCGATGGCGACCTCGCCGAGCTGCATGCGGAAAGGCTCGAAATTGGGAAACAGCAGGGCGCTGGCATCGTTCTGCATTCGGGTCTCCTCGGATTCTCCGGAACTGCGGCCGGTCTGCGGCGCCCATGCTTGCCCTTGCGCCTCGCGTGCCGCCTGCTGGCGATGATAGACGCAAAGCAGGCGGGCGGCGGCAAAGGCATCAAGCAGCACCGAGTTGACGCAACTGAATTGCATCACCTGGGACGCTATGGTTAAATCGGTCCATGAGCAGCAGCCCCTCCCCTACCCAGGACATGCCTTCCTCCGCCATGACACCCGCGCCGGGCACCCTGGACGCCGCCCACGAGCGCCTGCGCGAGCTGGGCGCCCGTGTGACCCAGCCGCGCCTTGGCATCCTGGCCTGCCTGATGGAAAGCCATGAGCCGCTGACCCACCAGGCCGTGATCGATCGCATGCCGGCCGACGGCGAAGCGATCGACCGCGTTACCGTCTACCGCGTGCTCGACTGGCTGGTCGAGCAGGGACTGGCCCAGAAGCGGGCCGGCCACGACCGCGTATTCCGCTTCAGCCTGGTCGAGCACGAGGCAGCCCGCGCGCAAGTGCACCGGCAGCACAGCCATTTCCACTGCAACCGCTGCGACCGCACCTTCTGCCTGGACGGCGTCAGCGCGCCGGCACAGGCCGCGCCCAAGGTGCCCAGCGGCTTTGCCGTGGAGCACGTGGAACTCACCGTCAACGGCGTTTGCGCCGAATGCGGCGCACGCACCCATGGCCGGCAAGGCTGAGCGAGGGGGCTGCTTGCCCGCCCCACACAAGAACGAAGTTATCCTGGCCACACTTGCCCGCGCAYACGACAGGCCAAGCGGCATCCCTTCCCGGAGAAAACAATGTCCAAACTGACCCCGGTCACCATCCTGACCGGCTTCCTCGGCAGCGGCAAGACCACCCTGCTCAAGCGCATCCTGAATGAGCAGCACGGCATGAAGATCGCCGTGATCGAAAACGAGTTCGGCGAAGAAAACATCGACAATGAGATCCTGGTGCAGGATGGCCGCGAGCAGATCGTGCAGATGAGCAACGGCTGCATCTGCTGCACCATCCGCGGCGACCTGGTGGCGGCGCTGTCGCAACTGATGACCCGGCGCGATGCGGGCGAGATCGATTTCGACCGGGTAGTGATCGAAACCACCGGCGTGGCCAACCCCGGCCCGGTGGCCCAGACGTTCTTCATGGACGACGAGATCGCCCAGCGCTACCTGCTCGACGCCGTGATCACCCTGGTGGACGCCAAGCACGCCAACCAGCAACTCGACAAACAGGAAGAGGCGCAGCGCCAGGTCGGCTTTGCCGACGCCATCTTCATCACCAAGGCGGACCTGGTGGCGGAAGACGACATCGGCGACCTGCGCCACCGCCTGCTGCACATGAACCCGCGCGCGCCCGTGCGCACGGCGCATTTCGGCGAAGCGCCGATCGACACCATTTTCGACCTGCGCGGCTTCAACCTGAACGAAAAACTGGAAATCGACCCGGATTTCCTGCGCGCCGAGGCCGAAGAGCACGATCACGACCATGGGCACGAGCACGCCCACGGCGAGCATTGCGGCGACAACTGCGGCCATGACCACCACGATCACGGCCACAAGCACGACCACCACCACCATCACCATCACACCGATCGCATCGGCTCTTTCGTCTTCCGTAGCGAAAAACCCTTCAACTACGGCAAGCTGGAGGAATTCCTGTCCGGCATCCTGTCGGTCTACGGGGAAAAACTGCTGCGCTACAAGGGCGTGCTCTATATGGACGCGGTGGACCGGAAAGTGGTCTTCCAGGGCGTGCACCAGTTGATGGGCAGCGATATCGGCGCCAAATGGGGCGATGAAACCCCCGGCACCAAAATGGTCTTCATTGGCGTGGACCTGCCCAAGGACGCCATCCTGAAGGGCCTGGCCACCTGCCTGGCCTGAGCCCGCCGGACCCCGCAGCCCGCCCTGGCGCCCCCCTCCACCGGAGGGAGGCGGGGATATCAGGGAAAACTCCCCGCTTTTCTCCCATATCTCCAAATTTTTTGTTCAAGTACAATAGGCTGGATTTAGTGCGGGTAACGTAGCCTTTTGTCTTTTGGTCATGGCGCCCGCAATGCAGGGCGGCGGTCGTCGTCAGCATGAGGCGGGCTGCCGGCAGGTGCGGTCGCAGTGCTTGATGCGGAGACCGCCCTCCGCTTGGGGCAC
The DNA here is from genome assembly GCF_056397325.1 of Cupriavidus sp. 05N39. Taxonomy (NCBI): domain Bacteria; kingdom Pseudomonadati; phylum Pseudomonadota; class Betaproteobacteria; order Burkholderiales; family Burkholderiaceae; genus Cupriavidus; species Cupriavidus sp. 05N39. The sequence goes on along the minus strand of NZ_JBFTNE010000010.1, from coordinate 28,343 downwards.
CCGTCACGCGCCGTCATCGATCGACGCGAGAGAGAGGTGTCCCATGGTAGCCGCAACGAAAACGAAAGAAAGCCGCAGCAAAAGCAGCAGCGCTGCGGCCGAGACGCTGAAGGCGCAGTCCATGGAGGCTGCGCCTGCTCCCCGCGGCAGTACGGCGCACGCCGGTGCGGGCGAGGCCAAGGGAGGCACGCAAAGCAGCAAGACTGCAGCCAGCCAGAGCGAAACGTCCGCACCGCGCAAGCGGCCGGACACTGCACCCGAGCGGACCAAGACGCCGCCGGTCGCACCAACAAGAGAATCAGCAGCAACCATGAGCAGCAATAAACTTCTGACTGAAGCTGAAATCCTGAAGATGGGCGACAAGGATTACATGAACGAGGCGCAACTCGCCTTCTTCAAACATCGCCTTGAGCAGCTGCGCGACGATATCCTGAAGAACGCCGATCAGACCACCGAGCATCTGCGCGAAACGGTCATCGTGCCGGATCCGGCCGACCGCGCCACCATCGAGGAAGAGCATGCGCTGGAACTGCGCACGCGCGACCGCGAGCGCAAGTTGCTCAAGAAGGTGGAGCAATCGCTGGCCCGCATCGAATCCGGCGACTACGGCTGGTGCGAGGAAACCGGCGAGCCGATCGGCGTGCCACGCCTGCTGGCGCGCCCCACCGCCACGCTCTCGCTGGAAGCCCAGCAGCGCCGCGAACTGCGCCAGAAGCTGTTCGGCGACTGATCCGCGGCCTGCCCGCGCTGCCCGACGGCCCGGTTCTCCGGGCCGTTTTGCTTGGGCACATGCCACTGGCCGGGCACGGCGCCCTTTCGTCTTTCGCCTTTGTGGTGTCACAGTCACGGGCCTATCATTAGGAACGGCGGGATTCTTGCGGCCAACGCGCCTTGAATTGCCTGCTTTCCCGACCGCTTTCTGATACAGTCGCAACTTTGTTGCAATAACGCGTGCCGCCCTGCCCCGGCGCGCCTAGATGCCATGGCCGATCGCCTGCCCGTCACCGTGCTGTCCGGATTCCTCGGTGCCGGCAAGACTACCCTGCTCAATCATGTACTGGCCAACCGCGAAGGCAAGCGGGTGGCCGTGATCGTCAACGACCTGGCCGATGTCAACATCGATGCCCGGCTGCTTGGCGACGGCATGCTGGCGCAGGCCGGCGAGCGCCTGATCGAACTGACCAACGGCTGCATCTGCTGCACGCTGCGCGAGGACTTGCTGACCGAGATCGGCAACCTGGCGCGCGAGGGCCGCTTCGATTACCTGCTGGTGGAGTCGACGGGCGTGGCCGAGCCGCTGCCCATCGCCGAAACCTTCACCTTCGAGGACGAGCACGGCGTGGCGCTGGACAGCATCGCCCGCCTCGACACCATGGTGACGGTGGTCGATGCCGCCCACTTCCTGCAGGATTTCAACGAAGCCGATTTTCTCCAGGACCGTGGCCAGGCCCGCGACGAGGACGACGACCGCACGGTGGTCGACCTGCTGATCGAGCAGGTCGAGTTCTGCGACGTGATCGTGCTCAACAAGCTCGACCTCGTCAGCGAGACCGAGCGCGAGCGCCTCGCCGGCATCCTGCATTCGCTCAACCCGCGCGCCAGCATCGTACCGGCGAGCTTCGGCGAAGTGCCGCTGGACAGCATTCTCGACACTGGCCGCTTCGACTTCGATGCCGCCGCCGCGGCACCGGGCTGGCTGGCCGAACTGCGCGGCGAGCACGTGCCGGAGAGCGAAGCCTACGGCATCGGCAGCTTTGTCTACCGCCGCCGCCGCCCCTTCCATCCGCAGCGCTTTGCCGACCTGATCCATACCGAGTGGCTGCGCGAGCATGGCACAGTGCTGCGCTCCAAGGGCTTCTTCTGGCTGGCCACGCGCATGCACGCGGCCGGCACCTGGGGCCAGGCCGGCGGCGTATGCCGCCACGGCGGCGCCGGCGCCTGGTGGGCCGCGCTGGACCCGGCCGAATGGCCGGAGGACGAAGCAGGCCGCGCCGAACTGCTAGCCGACATGACGGTGGACGGCAAACCCGGCCCTTATGGCGATCGCCGGCAGGAACTGGTGCTGATCGGCCAGGATCTGGACCGCCCCGCGCTCGAGGCCCTGCTCGATGCCTGCCTGCTGACCGATGCCGAAATGGCGGACGGCCCCGACGCCTGGGCGCAGTATGCCGACCCGTTCCCGAGCTGGGATGACGGCCTGGAGGGCGAGGGCGACGATCACGAGCATGGTGAGGACTGCGGTTGCGATGACCACGGTCATCACCACATGCACGTTCACGGCGGGCATGGACACTAACCCCCCGCCGCTCTGGCAACGCCTGCAGCGCCGCCGCGCCCGCGGCCTCGGCCTGTGGCCGGCGCTATGGCTGGCGCTGTGCCTCTTGCTGGCCCAGCATGCCGGCCTGACGCACCGCATCCATCACGGCGGGCTGCTCAGCCCGCCACAGCAGGCGAACACCAGTAACGGCGAGTTTGACGCTGGCCACGACGGAGCCGCCGTCACGGCCTCCGGCACCGACGCGATCCAGGCCGCCGACCCCGGCCAGCCCTTCTCGCTGAAGCTGGCGGGGCACTTCTGCGTCTTGTTCGATGGCGCCACAGTGGCCGCCAGCCATTGCGGCACGCCGGTCATGCCGGCGCTCACGCACCTGCAATCGCCGGTTCCGTTCAGCGTCGGCTGGCGCCGGCCTGACCTGCGGCATCCCCAGCCTTTCCGCTCGCGCGCACCTCCGGCCGTTCACGCTCAAGCCTGAACCCCGGGCGGCGGCCACCCTGCCGCTGCTCGCCGCCTGACGCAACGCGCCACGCTTCCGAACCGCCCTGCCCGCCGCCGCCCAGCGCATTTCGCGCCGGGCGGTGCATGGCCGGCGCTCGCATGCCAGCGCCCAGCGTTCGATAGCATCCAAGAACACCGCGAGCCATGTCTTTCCGCCTCCAACAAGAACACCGCGTGCGGCGCACGCCGCTCGCCGCCATTGCGGCCCTGATCGCCTCCGCCTCCGTTTCCACCGGCGCCTTCGCGCAAGGCGCTCCCGCCGCTCCGGCACCTGCCGCCGCCCCCGCCAGCGAGGCAACGCCGGCGCCCTCGGCCACCCTGCGCGAGGTGGTCGTCACCGCCAACCCGCTGGGCAGCGAGCTCACCGACCTGGTGGCGCCGGTCTCCTCCCTCGGCGGCGATGCCCTCACCGTGCGCCAGGGCAGCACGCTGGGCGACACCCTGGACAAGCTGCCGGGCGTGTCCTCCAGCTACTTCGGCCCCAATGCCAGCCGCCCGATCATTCGTGGCCTGGACGGCGACCGCATCAAGGTGCTGCAGAACGGCGGCAGCACCATCGACGCTTCCACGCTGTCCAACGACCACGCCGTGGCGCTCGACCCGCTGGTGGCCGAGCGCATCGAGGTGGTGCGCGGCCCGGCCGCGCTGATGTACGGCGGCAACGCCATCGGCGGCGTGGTCAACGTCATCGACAACCGCATTCCCAAGGAGCCGATCGAGGGCATCGGCGGCGCGGTCGAAGCCAGCGCCACCGCCGGCGGCGACGTCGCGCGCAACTCCAGTGGCCTGATCGAGGCCGGCAACGGCCAGATCGCCATCCACGCCGATGCCTTCGTGCGCAAGACCAGCGACCTGCACATTCCCGGCTACGCCCGCAGCGCCGCCCTGCGCAACAGCCAGCCGCTTCCGGACGGCGAAAGCGAAGCCTACGGCCGCCTGCCCAACACCAGTTCGCAGCAGCAAGGCGGCTCGCTGGGCGGCTCCTACACCTGGGCCGACGGCTTCGTCGGCGCCAACTACAGCGAGTACCACAACGCATACGGCACGCCGGCCGAGAGCGACGTACGCCTCCAGATGCACCAGCAACGTTTCGCGCTGGAGGGCGAGGCTCGCAACCTGACGGCCAATACCGGCGGCTTTATCGAATCGGTCAAGGGCAAGTTCAGCTATACCGACTACGAGCACAAGGAAATCGAGGGGGGCCAGACCGGCACCATCTTCAAGAACAATGGCTGGGATGCGCGCTTCGAGGCCAAGCACGCGCGTATCGGCAACATGACGGGCGTGATCGGCACCCAGTTCGGTTCGACCCGCTTCTCGGCGCTCGGCGAGGAGGCCTTCGTGCCGACCACCGATACCGACAATGCCGCGCTGTTCGTCTTCGAGGAAATGCCGCTGACCGCCGACGGCGACCTCAAGCTCAACCTGGGCGGCCGCATGGACCACACCAGCCTGAAGTCTTACGCCAACGGCAACGACCGCTTCGCCGACGCCAGCCGCAGCTTCAACGCCGGCAGCGCCTCGGCCGGCCTGCTCTACAAGCTGGCGCCGGCCTGGTCGCTGACCAGCAATCTGGCCTACACGGAGCGCGCTCCCACCTTCTACGAGCTGTACGCCAATGGCCCCCACCTGGCCACCGGCTCATGGGAGCAAGGCGACCCCAACGCCGCCAAGGAGCGCGCCACCTCGCTGGACCTGGGCGTGCGCTTCAAGTCCGGTCCGCACAGCGCCGGCATCTCCGGCTACTACAGCCGGTTCTCGAACTACCTGGCACTCACCAACACCGGCACGGCACGCGACGCGGAAGGCGATTTCGTGACCCCAGGCAGCGCCGGCGCGCTGCCTGTGATGCAGTACATGGGCGTGCCGGCCACGATGTATGGCTTCGAGGCCGAAGGCAAGGCGCGCGTGGCGCAGAAGCTGCTGACCGGCAGCGACACCCTCGACCTGGAAACCCGCGCCGATTACGTGCGCGGCGAGAACCGCAGCACCGGCCAGCCGCTGCCGCGGCTGGCGCCGCTGCGCCTGGGCGGCTCCCTGGTCTATGGCGCCGGCCCCTGGGGCGCGCGCGCCGACGTGACCTACGCGGCCCGGCAAACCCGTGTGCCGGCCAATGACACGCCCACCGATGCCTACACCCTGCTCGGCGTGTCCATCACCTACAAGTTCAAGGTGGCGGGCTCCCAGACCCTGGTCTACCTGCGCGGCGATAACCTGACCAACCAGGATGCGCGCATGGCCACCTCGATCCTGCGCGACATTGCGCCGCTGCCGGGGCGTAGCGTCAAGCTGGGCGTGCGCACGACGTTCTGAGCACGGCCCGGGGCGCGAACGGGGGTGCAGCCCCCGCTCCGGGCCTCAGGCAATCCCGTTGCGGCCGTGCCGCGCGAATCCTTCGCGCGCGCCGAGCCGCTCGAAGTAGGCCGCCACCGCGGGGAAGGCGGGGTGCGCCAGCGGCGTGGCATACCAGCGGTTCACCGACAAGCCGATCGGGATGTCCGCGAGCGTGAAGCGCTCGCCGGCGACATAGGCGCCGGTGTCTGCAAGCTGCCGCTCCAGGATGCCGATATGCCTTGACCAACTGGCGACGGAGACGGCGATCTCCCGCTCGTCCCGGTGCAACGGCGATTGCCGAACCAGCGCCATGAAAGCGTAGCGCCACGCATTGTTCAGCTCCGTCGCCTGCCAGTCCATCCATTGATCCACCCGGGCGCGCTCCCGCGCGGTGCCTGGGTAAAGGGTGCCATCGCCGTAGCGCGACGCCAGGTAGCGGATGATGGAGTTCGACTCCCACAGCACGAAGCCATCGTCGTCGATCACCGGCACCATGGCGTTCGGATTCAGCACGAGGAATTCCGCGCTATCCGTCGCGCGATAGCCTGAACCCCAGTCCTCGCGCACGAACGGCAAGCCGAGTTCGTCGCAGCACCAGAGCACTTTGCGGACATTGATGGAGGAGGCTTTTCCGAGAATTTTCAGCATGGATGGRCGGCGCCGCTGGCGGAGTGGATGCGGCGTCCACTATACGGCGCGACTGTCAGGCCGCACAGGAACAGTTGCGCTGTTTCACGGCGAGCCACTCCGCCCGTTCGTGCCACACAGCAGGGAAAACACGCGGCAAAACGGCACGCCGGCTGTGCATGGCCGCATCGTGCCGGTGCATCCGGCGCTGCGGGTCTGCCCGCCTTGACATGGATGTCTGCGACTCCCGACAATCCCTGCACAGCATCTTGCGCATCTTGCGCATCACGCCGACCAGGGACTCATCGATGACCATCATCCGCCGCGCCCTCGGCGCCGCAGCGCTTGCCACGAGCCTTGCCTGCGCCGCCCTCTCCCCGACCGTTTTTGCCGCGGGCCTCACCATCGGCCTGTCCGGGGACATCACCTCGCTGGATCCGCATTATCACAACGTCACGCCCAACGCGAACGTGGCCGAGCATATGTTCGAAGCCCTGATTGCCAAGGACGAGAAGATGCGCTTCAAGCCGGCGCTGGCGCTATCGTGGAAGCCGGTCGACGACACCACCTGGGAGATCAAGCTGCGCCCCGGCGTGAAGTTCCACGACGGCAGCGAGTTCACCTCGGCCGATGTGGTCTACTCGCTGAACCGCCCCGCCACGGTCAAGAACAGCCCCTCGCCATACACCATCTACACCAAGGGCTTCAAGGACATCGTCGCGGTCGACAAGCTGACCGTGCGCATCACCACCCACGGCCCCTACCCGCTGGTGCCCAATGACCTGTCCACCATCTACATGGTGTCGAAGAAGGTCGCCGAGAACGCCACCAGCGAAGACTTCAACAGCGGCCGCGCGATGGTGGGCACCGGCCCCTACAAGTTCGCCAGCTTCCGCAAGGGCGACCGCGTGGAACTGACCCGCAACGAAGCCTACTGGGGCAACAAGCCGGAGTGGGACACGGTCTCGCTGCGCATCCTCACCAACGATGCGCCGCGCGTCGCAGCATTGCTTGCCGGCGACGTGCAGGTCATCGAGAACGTGCCCACGTCGGATATCCGCAAGCTCTCGGCCGATCCCGGCGTGAGCGTGTTCAAGGTGTCCACCTTCCGCATGATGTACCTGCACCTCGACACCAATCGCGATGTCACCCCCTTCGTCACCGACAAGGCCGGCAAGCCGCTGGCGAAGAACCCGCTGAAAGACCCGCGCGTACGCGCCGCGATCTCGCACGCCATCTCCCGCCAGGCCATCGTCGACCGCGTGATGGAAGGCGCCGCCGAACCCACTGGCCAGCTGGTCAACGCCACGCTCTTCGGCTATGTGCCGGGCCTCAGGCCCGATACCTTCGATGCGGCTGGCGCCAGGAAGCTGCTGGCCGAAGCCGGCTACCCGGACGGCTTCCAGCTCACGCTGCATGCGCCCAACAACCGCTACGTCAACGACGAACAGGTCGCGCAGGCCATCGCCTCCATGCTGTCGCGCATCGGCATCCAGGCAAAGGTGGAGGCCATGCCGTCCGCCACCTTCTTCACGCGCGCCAACAAGCTGGAGTTTTCCTTCTTGCTGGCCGGATGGGGTGCGGATACCGGTGAAGCGGGATCGTCGCTGAAGTCGCTGCTGGCAACCTATGACCCGGCCAAGGGCTGGGGCGCATCCAACCGCGGGCGCTACAGCAACCCGGCGCTGGACGCCAAGCTGACCACCGCGCTGACCACTATCGACGATCGTGCCCGCGAGAAGCTGCTGCAGGAGGCCACGGAAATCGGGATCAAGGACTATGGCGTGATTCCGCTCTATTTCCAGATCAATGTCTGGGCGGCGAAGAAGGGATACAAGGTAACGCCGCGGCAGGATGAGCGCACCTACGCGTTTGCCATCACCAAGGGTTGACGGGCGCAAGCTGTCGAGCTGGCCGATCTCGTATTCGATGGCCTGGCACAGACAGCTTCCCTTCGTTTCATGTCTCCTTGCCCGCGGCCGGGCCGGCATTGCGGTACCACGGCGGCACCAGCGAATACATCGCCGCCGCGCACGGCACGCCGTGCAGCACCAGCCGGTTGCGCGCGATGCATTCGAACTGCGCGCCGATCCTCCCGGCCACGGCGCGGCTGGCCACGTTGTGCTCCGCGGCGACCACCTCCAGCCGCGTCAGCCCGAGCCGGTGGAATCCATAGCAGGCCATCAGTTCCGCCGCGCGCGCGCCCAGTCCCTGCCGCTGCCGGCTCTGGCGGATCCAGTAGCCCAGGTTGGCGAAGTTGTAGTCCCGGTTGATCTGGTTGATGGAGACGCCCCCGTACAACTCCCTGCCGTCCGGCGCGAACACGCCGACATCGTAGGCCTCGCCGATGCCCATGTTCTCGGTGCACATGTCGACCCAGTTCTCCGCATCGCGCACGGTGTAGCCCGCGTGGCACCACGGCAGCCACTTGCCCACCGTGTCGAGCGATTCGTGCACGGCCGCCACGAACTGCGGCACGTCGGTATAGCGAAAGGGACGAAGCAGAAAGCCTTGGCCGTGGAGGGATTGCATGATGCGTCCTTGCGACTAGGTCAGCGGAGGAGTTGCCGGCACCCACTCCCGGCGGTGCATCGGGCGCTCCCTGCCAGTCAGTGTAGCAACCCGCCGCTCATCGCGCCTTCCTGGCTTCGGCGATCAGCAACCGGGCCTGCACGCGCGCATGCAGCAGTGCCATGTCGGCATGGCGCAGTCGGGGGTTGCGGCTGAGTGCGGCCATCACCTTGCCGGACTGATGCGCGGTAGCGATGCCGGCTTCGGCAGCGGTGTTGTCGATCAATGCATCGAGCTCCGGCTCCGACAGCGGATGGGCAATGTGGGCGGCCAGGCTTAGCGCGGTGTCGTCGAAGCGGGCGCCGTCGTCGAAATGAATCCAGCCTTCAAGCGTCACGGGCAGGCCGTGCGGGTCGAGCTCGCCGAAGCGCAGCTCGCTGACGTCGACCGCGTGATGGCGGCCGTCGACGTAGATCGAGCCGTCGATATAGCCGGGCTCCGGGTTGAGCGGGAACAGCAGGCGCCGGCCTGCCAGTCCTTCCAGGCTTTGCGAGGGCAGGCTCACGCCATCGAGACGGATCGCGGTACGCACCGGCGCGCCGCCGAGCACGAAGGGCGCCAGTTCGATCTGCAGGTCGGCGCCGTGCGCGTGGATGGCCGAGGGCAGGAGATGCGCGACCAGCGGCTGGAGCAATGCGACGGGAAAGGCAGGCATGGGCGACTTCCTCGCAAGGGATCGGGGCAGGCGCAAGCGCCAGGGCGGGGYGCCGCCGCTCAGTCCCGGTTGTACACCTCGCCGTCTGCCAGCGCCAGCGCGCCCGCTGCGGCGAGGGATTCCAGCACCCGGTCCAGGACCTGCGCCATGTCCTGCCCGGCCATGAAGCGCGCGTGAATGCGCTGCATCAGGGGCGCCTGCGCCATCCACGCCAGCAGCGTGTCGCGCGGCATGCGCTGCTGCTCCAGCAGCTTGAACTTCACCAGCACCTTGACCGCGTGCGCGGCGTTGCGCCCGGCATCGCCGCTCAGGTAGGCCAGGCGCCCGCCGGCAACGTCGAGCGCGGCGGCGACGTTCGTGAACGGCCGCCCGTGGCCGGGAATCACCACGCGCACATCCAGCCCGGCGATGCGCTCCAGCACGGCCGCCTGCTCGGCGAAACCGCTCTCGCCGTCGAGTTCCGGGAAGATCACGCCGAAGCCGCTCTCCCACAGCGCATCGCCCGAAATCAGGATGCCTTCCTGCGGCGCGAACAACATCACCGCATGGGGATCGTGGCCGGGCGCCGCCACCACCTGCCAGTCCATCCCGCCCAGGCGCAACACATCGCCGTCCTGCACCACGCCGTCGAAGCCGAAGCGGTCGCACTGCTGGCCGGTGGCGCTGTAGCTGAGGGCGTCCACATCCCACGCGCGCACCGCCCCGGCCTCCGCGGCGGGGATCAGCGTGCGCGGTTGCCAGCGGACCTGCAGCGCGGCATTGCCGCCGCAATGGTCGGAGTGCAGATGCGTGTTCACGAGGCGCCGCAGCGGCCGCCCCCGCAGGCCGGCCTCGACCAGCGCCAGCGTCTGCGGCGCATGCGTGACATAGCCCGAATCGACCAGCGCGGTGTCGTCGCCGTCCACAAAGAGGATGTTGTTGGCCGACAGCCAGCCGCGCTCGAAGACGCGCATGGTGGATGGCAGGGTGGGAGGCGCGAAGGTGGCTGGCATCGGGCTATCGGTTAGTCAGGGCTAATATCAGCGGCCGGCGGCCGGGGTGGGCGCATCGGCGCGCCCCGTTCCCACCGGCAAGTCGGCGGCGGCACGGAACGCGCCGGAGGCAAAGAAGGGGTCATGGTTCAGCCGTGCAGCCAGCATGTCGAGCGCATCGAGGCCCCAGAACAACTGGCCCTGGGCGTCGCCCTGCAGCACGGCGGTGGGCACGCCGAACACGCCGCGCGCCACGGCTTCGTCCCCGTGTTCGCGCAGGCGCGCCTTGACCGCGTCCCGCGCCAGCGCAGCGGCGGGTACGCCAAGCAGGGCGCACAGCGCGTCGAATTCCGCCTGCTGCTGCGGCACATGGCCTTGCTGCCAGACAAAGCGGAAGACCGGCGCCAGGGTGGCGTGCGTTAGCCGGCCCTCGAGTTCCAGCGCTACCGCCAGGCGCAACAAGGGCAACGGATTGAAAGGATGCACCGCAGGCATGGCGAGCCGGATGCCGTCGCGGTGCGCGATCCATGCCACATGTTCGAAGGTGAAGCGGCGCTTGGGCGCGATCTCGGCCGGGCCGACATTGCCCCAATGGCGCAGCAGCCCGGCAAACAGCAGCGGCACGTAGCGTACCGTGGCATGGGCCGGCAAGGCCCGGGGCAGCCGCTCGAACGCGAGGTAGGCGAACGGCGAGATCGGGTCGAAATACCAGTCGATGGCGTTTGTCATGGCCGGATCACTCCGTGGTGTTGGGGTGGACACGCATGGCAGCCGCCGGCGCAGTCAAGGCGCCGCCCGTGCGGCGAGTTGCGCGGCGCGCGGCGGCAACAGCAGCCAGATCCTGCGCCGCTCGGCCTCGTCGCTGCCGGACCATGCGGCAATCTCGCCGATGGTGCGCAGGCAGCCTTCGCAGTAGCCGCTGGCGGCATCCATGCGGCATACATTGCGGCAAGGCGACGGTACGGGCTGCGCGCGCTGCGCGGCTTGCGCGCCGCGCGTGAGTTCGGCGGCCAGGCGGGTGGCTTGCGACATCGGATCAGTCCCTGCCAGCCATGGGCGCCTGTGCGGCGGCGGTCGCGGCGCGGGCGATGCCGGGTGCGAGTGGCGGCTTCATGCGGAATCGCGCTGCGCCACATCGGCCACTTCGGCCCCGGTCATGCGCTGCAGCTCTTGCGGCGTGAGGTTGAACACCGCGTGCGGATGGCCGGCGGCGGCCCACAGGCTGTCGTAGCGGAACAGGTCGCTGTCGAGCAGCATCACCGGCGCCACCGCGTGGCCGATCGGGCAGACGCCGCCGATGGCGTAGCCGGTCTTCTCGCGCACGAACCTGGCGTCGGCCTTGCCGAGCTGGCCCACCACGGCGGCCACCTTGGCTTCGTCGACGCGGTTGCTGCCGCTGGCGATCACCAGCACCGGCGCGTCGTCCGCCACGCGGCGAAAGATGATGGATTTGGCGATCTCGGCCACCGAGCAGCCGAGCCCGGCCGCGGCCTCGGCCGAGGTCTTGCCGGTGGCGGGCAGCATGACCACCGGCTTGTCGTGGCCGAGGCCGGCCAGCAGGCCGGCGACGCGCTGCGCGGCTTCGGGCAACGCTGCCGTGTCCCCGGCGTTGTCAGGAGTGCGAATGTTCATGTCGGTAGGGTGCGAATGGCAATGCCTTACACGCAGGCGGGCGCGGCGTCGGCACCGGCGCCCCACTTCGTCAGCAGCGCGCGTCCGACGCGCGAGCTGTTGGCGCGGCCGATCGACTGCGAGATGAAGTCGCCCGCCCGCACCACCTGCTCCAGGTCCACGCCGGTGTGGATGCCCATGCCGTGCAGCATGTACAGCACGTCTTCCGTGGCGACATTGCCGGTGGCGCCCTTGGCATAAGGGCAGCCGCCGAGACCGGCCACCGACGCGTGGAAGATCGAGATGCCGACCTGCAGGCTGGCCAGGATATTGGATAGCGCCTGGCCATAGGTATCGTGGAAATGGCCGGAGAGGCGGTCGATGGGGAATTCGGCGGCCACCGCGTGCATCACCTCCTGCACCCGGCCCGGCGTGCCCACGCCAATGGTGTCGGCGATGTCGATCTCGTCGCAGCCGAGATCGCGCATGCGGCGCACCACATCCACCACCGCGTGCACCGGCACTTCGCCCTGGTAGGGGCAGCCCAGCGCGCAGGAGACGCTGGCGCGCAGTCGCAAGCCTTTCTCCTTGGCGGCGGCGGCCACCGGCTCGAAGCGCGCGATGGATTCTGCGATCGAGCAATTGATGTTCTTTTGCGAGAAGGCCTCGCTGGCGGCGCCGAAGATCACGACCTCATCGGCGGACGCGGCCACCGCGCCTTCGAATCCCTTCATATTGGGCGTGAGCACCGAGTACAAGGTGCCGGGCCGGCGCTGGATGCGCGCCATCACATCGGCGCCGTCGGCCATCTGCGGCACCCATTTGGGCGAGACGAAGGAAGCGGCTTCGATATTGACGAAGCCGGCATCGCTCAGGCGGTTGATCAGCTCGACCTTGACCTCGGTCGGCACCATGGCTTTTTCGTTCTGCAGGCCGTCGCGCGGACCGACTTCGACGACTTTCACATAGTGGGGCAGGTTCACGATGTCTCCTCGTTTCGGATAGCCGCGCAGGCGCGGCGTATCCGGTGCATGGCACCGGGGCGCTCCGCCCCGGTGCCCGGTTCGTTCAATAGCCGCGTTGCAGGTCGACCACGCCGGCGATCGGCTGGCCCGCGCGCAGCGCGCGGATCTTGCCCGCGATCTGTTCAATGCTGTCTTCGCGCAAGGTCAGCGCCGCAATATGCGGYGTGATGGTGATGCGCGGCTCGGACCAGAAGGGATGGTCGGCAGGCAGCGGCTCGGTGCGGAACACGTCGAGCATGGCACCGGCAACCTGGCCGGATTGCACCGCGGCCAGCAGGTCTTCCTCGACCAGGTGCGGCCCGCGCGCCACGTTGACCAGGTAGGCGCCCTTGGCGAGCTTGCCCAGCAGTCCGGCATCCAGGATGTTCTCGGTTTCCGGCGTCAGCGGCAAGACATTGACCAGCACGCGCAGCCCGTCCAGGAAGCCGGCCTGGCCAGCCTCGCCGGCAAAGCCCTGCACGCCTTCGACTTCGCGCGCCGTGCGGCTCCAGCCACGCACCGGGAAACCGAATCCGGCCAGCGACTTGGCGATCTGCGCGCCCAGCGTGCCTACGCCCATCACGCCGATGGTGAAATCGGCGCGGCGGTGCGGCTTGAGAAAACGCCAGGTACCGGCCTGCTGGGCCAGCGCGTATTCGTCCAGGCGGCGGAAGTAGCGCAGTACCGCGTGCGTCACGTAGTCGATCATCTGGGCGGCCATGCCGGCATCGTCCAGGCGCACGATGGGCACGCCGGCCGGCAGTGCGTTCGCGTCGGTGTCGCGCAGGCTCAGGATGCCATCCACGCCGGCGCCGAGATTGAAGACCGCTTTCAGGTCGGTACGCCCGCGCAGCATCTCCAGCGGCGGCCGCCAGACCACGGCGTAGTCCACCTGCTCATTCTTGCTGTCTTCCCAGGTCAGGCATTGCGCCTCGGGCAGGGCTTCGGCAAAACTGTCGATCCAGGGCTGGTAACGGCCGTCCGGTACATACAACTGCAACTTCATCTCATCTCCACTCTGGTTTTGTTTCTATTTTCGCAGAGGATGGGCGTTGCCTGCGGTTTTCTTGCGGCAGGCGCGCCCTGGAGGCGGCGGCCCGGCCGTTTCCGGCCCGGAAGGACAGCAACCGCGCGCCTTAACCGGCGTCTGCCAGCGGGCCGGTCCAGACAGGTGCCACGTGACGCTGGCCGCTGAACACATGAAAGGTATCACCTTCCGCATGGCCCTGCCCGCAGTGCAGGGCACTTGCCGGGATCGACACGGATGTCGCCGGCGGCGCACCGCACCCCCGAAAGGCGCGGTGCCGGGATCCGCAGTGCGGAACGCCTGCGATGTCACCAACCGGGCGCAGGCAAAGCGGTCACGGGGCCGGCCGGCTTACCCGGCGTAGCCCTCGGTGCGGATATCCAGCCGGGACAGCAGGGCGCGATCGCGGTCGGCCTGGGGATTGGCGGTGGTCAGCAGCCGGTCGCCGTAGAAGATGGAATTGGCGCCGGCCATGAAACACAGCGCCTGCAGCGCATCGTCCATGGTCTCGCGGCCGGCGGACAGGCGCACCATGGCGCGCGGCATGGTGATGCGCGCCACCGAGATGGTGCGGACAAATTCGAACGGGTCGATCGGCGCCGTGTCGGCCAGCGGCGTGCCCTTGACAGCCACCAGGTTGTTGATAGGCACCGACTCGGGGTACGGGTCGAGGTTGGCGAGCTGCGCGATCAGCCCGGCGCGCGCCTCGCGCGATTCGCCCATGCCGACGATGCCGCCGCAGCATACGTTGATGCCAGCCTCGCGCACATGGCCGATGGTGTCCAGGCGGTCCTGGTAGGTGCGGGTGCCGATGATCTCGCCGTAGAACTCGGGCGAGGTATCGAGGTTGTGGTTGTAGTAGTCCAGCCCGGCGTCCTTCAGGCGCTGGGCCTGCTCGGCCTCCAGCATGCCGAGCGTGACGCAGGTCTCCAGGCCCATGGCCTTGACCTCCTTCACCATCTCGATCACCGGCTCCAGGTGACGGTCCTTGGGGCTGCGCCAGGCGGCGCCCATGCAGAAGCGGCCTGCGCCGCTGGCCTTGGCGGCGCGCGCGGCTTCCAGCACATCGTCCAGTGCCATCAGCTTGCCGGCCGTGACGCCGGCATCGTGGTGCGCGCTCTGCGGGCAGTAGCCGCAATCCTCTTCGCAGCCACCGGTCTTGATCGACAGCAGCGTGGAGAGTTGCACGGCATTGGCGTCGAAATGCTCGCGGTGCACCTGCTGGGCGCGGAACAGCAGGTCGTTGAACGGCAGCGCGTACAGCGCGGCAACTTCGGCCACGGTCCAGTCTCCGGGCCTGGCCGCGGGCGCGGTCTCGGTGAAGCGGCGGGCTGTCTGGCGCAGGGTGTCGGCGGAAATGGTGGCTACGGTGTCGGTTGCGAGGGAAGTGGTGGTCATGATTGTTATCTGTTCCAGTAATGCTTTCGGTGTATTCGGTTTCTGCAAGGCGCGCGTTCAGGCGGCGGCGACCGCGGACCGCGCATGGCAGGCGGCCAGCAGCGGCGCCAGCGCGAGCTGCCCGGCGGCATCGGCGGGCGCGGCCTGCCACGGCAGCGTGCCCAGGTGCGGGGCATCCAGCGCGGCACGCAGTGTGTCGATGTTCTCGTCGGCGAGATCCATGGCCGGGTCGATACGGTTGGCGATCCAGCCGGCCAGGTGCAGGCCGCGCGCGCGCACGGCTTCGGCGGTCAGCAGCGCATGGCTGATGCAGCCAAGGCGGATGCCCACCACCAGCAGCACCGGCAGGCCGAGCATTACGGCGAGGTCGGCGGTATCCCAGCCGCCCTCTTCCGGCGGCGCCCCGTCGAGCGGCACGCGAAAGCCGCCGACGCCTTCCACCACCACCGCATCGGCCTGCGCCCGCAGCGCGGCAAAGGCGGCACGGATCGGCTCGCGCGTGATGCGGGCGCCTTCGATGGCGGCGGCGAGGTGCGGCGATGCCGGCGTGCGCAACAGGAAGGGACAGGTCAGCGCCTGCGGCACGGCCAGCGCGCTGGCGGCACGCAGCTGCGCCACGTCGTCGTTATGCCAATGGTCGCCGCGCCACTCGCTGCCGCTCGCTACCGGCTTCATGCCAACCGCGCGGTAGCCGGCGGCGCGCAGCGCGTGCAGCAAGGTGGCGCTGGCGTGCGTCTTGCCGACGCCCGTGTCGGTGCCCGTGACAAAGCAGGCGATGGCGGCACGCTCGCTCATGACGCCTCCATGTGCGGCACCACGCTGCGCAGGCTGGCCAGCAGGCGATCCACATCGGCCAGGGTGTGCGAGGCCGATAGCGTGATGCGCAAGCGGGCCGTACCCACCGGCACGGTGGGCGGACGGATCGCGCCCACGCGGATACCGTCGGCCTCCAGCGCCGCGGACAACGCCAGTGCGGCTACGTTGTCGCCCACGATCACCGGCTGGATCGCCGTGGTGCTCTCACCCAGGCGCCAGCCCGCGGCGCGGGTCAGCTCGGCCAGCCCGCCCCGCAGCGTGCGGATCAGCGTACCGAGCTGCACGCGGCGTTGCCGCCCTTCATCCCCGGCGATCAGCGCCAGGCTGGCGGACAAGGCGTGCGCCACCGCCGGCGGCGCGGCCGTGGTGTAGATGTACTGCCGCGCGGTATTGACCAGGTGGTCGATGATGGTCTCGTGCGCGGCCACGAAGGCGCCCGCCACGCCGGCGGCCTTGCCCAGCGTGCCGATATAGATGAACCGCGGCGAAGTCAGGCCCAGGTGCTCGAGCACGCCGCGCCCTTGTTCGCCCAGCACGCCGAAGCCATGCGCATCGTCGACGATGATCCAGGCGTCGTGGCGCTCGGCCAGGGCCAGCAGCTCGGTCAGCGGGGCGAGATCGCCGTCCATGCTGAACACGCTGTCGGTAACGATCAGCTTGAGCGGGCTGCTGCTGGCGGTCAGCAACCCCTCCAGCCCGGCCACGTCACGATGGGCATAGCGGCGGACTTCGGCACGCGCGAGCCGGGCGCCGTCGATCAGCGAAGCATGGTTGAGTTCCTCGCAGAAGAGCGTGGCATCGGCGCTGCCCAGCGCGGTCAGCACCGCCATATTGGCCATGTAGCCGGTGCAGAAATACAGTGCGCGCGCGTGCGGGATATGCGGCGCGTACCACTCCGCCAGTTCGCTCTCGAGCCGGTGGTGCGCCAGCGAGTGGCCGCTCACCAGATGGGACGCCCCGCTGCCCGCGCCGAACTGGCGCGCGCCGTCCGCCATCGCCGCGATCAGCGCGGGATGGTTGGCCAGGCCCAGGTAGTCGTTGCTGCAAAAGGTGAGCAAGGAGTGCATTTCGTCGCCGCAGGCGTCGCTCACGGCCTGGTGCGGAGCGCAGGCGGAATACGCAGTGCGGCGGCGGCGCGTCAGCGCCTTTGCGTCACGCTCGGCGGCGGCGAGGGTCAGGTGCTCAAGCAACATGGCGAATCTCCCTGGTGGCGCCGGCATCGTTGCCGGCGCTTTCGTTCTTGTCGAGGCCGCCGGCCAGCACCGCGTCGAGCGTGGCCTGCAGGCGGCCGGCCAGCCAGTGCGCCATGTCGGCGTCGAACACATACGGCGGCATCACGTAGAGCGTGCGGCCGATCGGACGGATCAATACGCCGTGCGCGCGCGCGGCATGATGGAAACGCGCGGAGAATTCACCAGCATTCGCGGCATATTCCTCGCGCACGTCGGCGGCCCAGATCAGCCCGCGCTGGCGCACATGCTGCAGCCGCGCATCCGCTGCCAGTCCCGCCATGGCTTGCGTGAGCCACCGGGCGCGCTGGCGGTTTTGCGCGATCACGTCCTGCCGCGCGAACAGGTCCAGCGTGGCCAGCGCCGCGCGGCAGGCGAGCGGGTTGCCCGTGTAGGAATGCGAGTGCAGGAAACTGCGGGCGCGGTCCGGGTCCCCGGCGTCCGCAACGAAGGCCTGCTGGATCGCGCTGCGCGAGAGCACCAGCGAGAGCGGCAGGTAGCCGCCGCTGATGCCCTTGGACAGGCACAGGAAATCGGGCCAGAGGTGCGCCGGCAACGGCGCGCCCGGCGCATCGCCGGCGCCGCGCGCCTGCTCCCAGGCGAAGAAGGTGCCGGTACGGCCGCAGCCGACCGCGATCTCGTCGGCGATCAGGTGCACGCGGTAGCGGTCGCACAGCGCGCGCACGCCCTCCAGGTACAGCGGATCGTGCATCGCCATGCCGGCGGCGCATTGCACCAGCGGCTCGATGATAAGGGCCGCGATCTGTCCGCCGCGCGCGTGGAGCAGCGCCTCCAGCTCGTCCAGCGCGCGCTGCGCCACCTGCGCGGCGCTCTCGCCCGGCGCGGCCTGGCGCGCGTCGGGCGACATCACCACGTGCGAGCTCATCAGCATCGGATCGTAGGCATCACGGAAGATCGCCACGTCGGTCACCGCCAGCGCGCCCACGGTCTCGCCGTGGTAGCCATGGCGCAGGCAGATGAATTCGCGCTTGCCGCCCAGGCCCGTGTTGCGCCAGTAGTGGAAGCTCATCTTCAGCGCGATCTCGACAGCCGAGGCACCGTCGCTGGCATAGAACGCATGGCCGAGCGCGCCGCCGGTCAGGGCCGACAGCCGCTCCGCAAGCTCCACCGCGGGCGCATGCGTGCAGCCGGCCAGCATCACGTGCTCCAGCGTGTCGAGCTGCTCGCGCAGCGCGGCGTTGATCTCGGGATTGGCATGGCCGAACAGGTTGACCCACCAGGAGCTGGTGGCGTCGAAATAGCGCTGGCCGCCGGTGTCGTGCAGCCACGGGCCTTCGCCGCGGGCGATGGCCAGCGGCGGCTTGCCGGCATCGGGCCGCAGCGGCGTGCACGGATGCCAGACGGCGCGCAGGCTGCGCTCGCCGAGCGTGGCGGGCGCGGGGGATGCGGAATTGGACTGGTCTTCCAAGGAAACCCTCCTTTGTTGACCGCGCGGTGGCCTGCCCGGCCGGGCAGAGCCTGGCGTGGCGGCATTTGCGTGCGGGTTGGGGAGAGTCATGGTAGGGAGCTCCCCGGCCACTTGGCAAACAGGACCGGATTTACACGTTAGCAGCGCGTTAAACGAAAAAGCGGGGAGAAGGGCGTATCGTCGCCACATCTCCATGCCAGCATGCCCTTATCTCCACACCCTGCGCCGCCAGCGGGATTGCTTGTCGGGGTAAACCTTCCGCCGGCAGGAGCCTGTTGATGCTCCCGCTGATGCTCCGGCTTATGGCAGGGGATCGAAAGGAAGCCCGATTTCCTTGAAAAACCGCCCGACTTCCGGCAGCCAGATAGGCAAGCCGGCCCGGCTGCCGAACATGGCGTGCGAATCGCCCGCGAAGGTGCCGAAGTCCACCATGCGCGTGTTCGCGGCAGCGCCATGCGCCTGCGCCTTGTAGGCGCCGAACATCTTCTCTGGGAGCGGCTGCGGCCAGTAGCTGTCGTTATCGCCATACATCCACAGCGAGGGATAGCGCGCCTGCTTGCCGTAGTCGCCAAACGCATCGATCAGGTTGAACTCCCAGCGGCTGCACGATTCATCGCGCAGCCCGCCGGCAAAATTGACCAGGCCGAGCACGCCGGGGTACGCAAGGGTGCTGAATGCCATGGTGGTCAGCCCGCCGTGCGACTGGCCAATCACAACGATGCGCGACTTGTCGACATAAGGCTGCTTGACCATGTAGTCGAGCGTGGCAACCACATCCTCGGCCTGCACGAGGCCATTGCTTTCCACATTGCAGCCCGCGCCGATATAGGCACCGCCGGATCTGGAAAAGCCCTGGCGCATCGGCAGCGCCACTACATAGCCGCGCTTGACGAATTCAGCGCTCTGGGCGGAATAGCGTGCGCGCGGCTGGAATGCCGGCTTGCCCGACGCCTTGCCGTGATTGAGCACGATCAATGGAAAAGGGCCTTCGCCGGGCGGCTTGAAGATGGTGGTTTCGAGCTCCACCGAGAACAGCACCCCCGGCTTGGGGATCATTGCGACTTGCTCCGCCATCTTGCCAGCCGCCACGGGTGAAGACGCCGGCGCGGCGTCCTGCGCGAGCGCAGGCCCGCCCACCACAAGCGCCAGCGCCACGGCCAGCCCCGCTATCGATCTCACGATTGCCTGTGCCTCTCTTGTCCCGCGCCCACCGCTCAGCCGGCCCGTTTCGGCAGCGGATGGCCGGGCAGGAGCGCATAGGGATGCTGCCAGCCCGGCAGCGCGCGCAGCCGCTCGGTCCAGGCGTGGATATGCGGATATTCCTTGCGCCAGTGCACGCCGATCTCGTCGTCGAAGTAGACATAGCCGGCCAGCGAAAAATCGGCAATCGTGAGCCGCTCGCCGAGCACATGGGCGCGCCCGGACAAATGCGCGTTGAGCACGCTCCATGCGCCTTCGCAGCGCTGCCGGAGGAACTGCAGCACCGCCGGGTCCGGCGCCTTGGCAAAGGTGCGCAGGAAGCGGTAGGTCGCGGTATAGGAGCTGAACTTGTGGTTGTCGAACAGCAGCCAGCGCAGCACTTCGGTACGCTCGGCGTCATCGGCGGGGCCATAGATGCCAAGCCGCTGCGCCAGCACGTCGAGGATGGCGCCCGATTGCGACAGTCTACGGCCGTCGAACTCGAGCACCGGCGCCTCGCCCATCTCGTTGATGGCGCGGTACTCCGGGGTGTGCGTCTCGCCGTTGAAGTAATCTACGAAGCGCGGCGCCCACAGCTTGCGGCCACGCTGCACGCCGACCGTTTCCAGCAGCAGCGCCACCTTGTAGGTGTTGCCGGATTGCGCGAAGCCGTACAGCACGTAGTCGGCATCCGGTGTCGCACCAGCGGCAGTCTTCGGTTCCGTCATGGTTTCTCCCCCAGCATTTCACCATCCACATAAAGCCAGCGCGGCGCCTCGCTGGCGTCGCGCGGCTCGCGTACGAAGCGGCTGCGCTCGTGCAGCCGCCAGGCGCGCCCGCCCACCTTGTAGCGCGCCACGAATTCCACCTCGGCGTGCGTCTCGTCCTGCTGCGCATGCGCCTTGACGGCCAGCCCGAGCCAGCGCGTACCGGTATCTGGCGCGAGATCCGCCGGGCAGGTGGACGGATGCCAGGTATGGCGCAGCCAATCCACGTCGCCCAGCACATAGGCGCTATAGCGCGAACGCATCAGCTGCTCGGCGTTGCCCGGCAGCGCCTCGCCACGATGAAAGCGTCCGCAGCAGGTGGCATAGTCGCCGCCGCCACAGGGACAGCCGCCGGCGCCGGACGCCCGCGCCTTCATCCGATCAACCCCCGCAGCTCGCGCATATCGGTGAAAATGCTGCCAGCGCCGACCGCCAGCAGCGATTCGGCGGCATTGCGCGCGGCATAGCCGAGCACGGTCATGCCCGCGGCTACGCCGGCGGTAACGCCCGTCGGGCTATCCTCGATCACCACGCAGCGCGCGGGCTCCACGTTCATGGTGCGCGCCGCCAGCAGATACACGTCAGGCGCGGGCTTGCTGCGCTCGACCTCGGTGGACGAGAAAATGTGCTCGCGCTCGTCCTGCTGGAACAGCTCGACCAGGCCGGTGCGGGTCAGCTGCAGCTTGACCTTGATGCGGTCGGCGCCGGACGCCACGCAAACGGGCAGGCCGGCGGCGGCGATCGCGGCAACCGCCTCGCGAACGTACGGTACGGCTTGCACTTCCGCCTCCAGCACGGCATTGCGCCGCGCGAACCATTGCGACAGCCAGTTCTCGGGCAACGGCGCGCCGCGCCGGCGCTCGATGTTCTCAAGCTCCTCGCGCACCGCGCGGCCGAGGAACCATTTGGTGGATTCCTCGATCGAGATGCGGATGCCGAGTTCGTTGAGCATCTCGTTGAGCACGCGGTTGACGATGGGCTCGCTGTCGACGAGCACGCCGTCGCAGTCGAAAATCACGCAGTCGAAACGGGGATGGCGGATCGGCTTGATGCTGGGGTTCATGCGGGCTTCTTTTCCTTGCTGCTGTCTGTGTTGCCGAGTGTATGGCTGTCCGTGCTGCCCACCGCGCGCAGCGCCGTCGGGCGCTTGCTCTTGAGGTGCGCCTCGATCTGGTCGAAGCGGTCGAAGCCCCAGAACGGCTCGCCGTCGATGATCACGAACGGGGAGCCGAACACGCCCTTGGCCATGGCCACGTCGATCTCGGCCTTGAGCTGGTCCTTGATCTGGAAACTGCTGGCGCCAGCATCCATGGCATGCGCGTCGATGCCCAGCGGCTCGGCCAGCTTCACCAGTTCGGCCGGCTCGGCGATGTTGATGTCATCCACGAACAAGGCGCGATAGACCGCCTTGGCGAACGCGGTGGCGATATCGTCGCCGTGATGGTTCTGCAGCCACAGCATGGCACGCGCGGCCTGCGTGGTGGGCAGCGGGAAGTGCGTCGGGCGTTTGTACTCGATATCGTGGAAGCGCGCGGTGCGCTCGAAATCGCGCCACGCGTAGTCGCCCTTGAGCGGCACGTGCGGCAGCGGCGAGCAGCCGGTGGTCTTGAAGACCACGCCGAGCAGGATCGGATGCCATGCGACGATGCGTCCGTACTTCTGCGCCAGCTCGTCGATGCGCGTGCTGGCGAAATAGCCGTACGGCGAAGAAAAATCGAAGTAGAAATCGATGGCAGCAGTCATTGTCTGGGGGCTCCTGGCGTCTGGCCGTTGGGTTCGATACTTCGGTGCTGCATTGGTGAAATGGTTCCGCGATCCGCAGGCGAGGCGTCAGGCCAGCGCCCGCGCGATCAGTATCTTCTGGATATCGCTGGTGCCTTCGTAGATCTGGCAGACGCGCACATCGCGGTAGATGCGCTCGACCGGGAAGTCGCTGACATAACCATAGCCGCCGAAGACCTGGATGGCGGCCGAGCAGACTTCCTCCGCCATCTCGCTGGCGTACAGCTTGGCCATCGCGGCTTCCTTCAGGCAGGGCCGCCCCGCATCCTTGAGCGACGCGGCGTGCCACACCATCTGCCGCGCCACCTCGATCCTGGTCGCCATGTCGGCCAGGCGGAACTGCACCGCCTGGTGCGCGAACAGCGGCTGGCCGAAGCTCTCGCGTTCCTTCGCGTAAGCCAGGGCCGCCTCGAAGGCGGCGCGCGCCATGCCGATGCTTTGCGAGGCGATGCCGATGCGGCCGCCTTCCAGCCCGGACAGCGCCATCTTGTAGCCGGCGCCCTCCTCGCCCAGCATATTGGCGGCCGGCACGCGGCAATCCTCGAAGAGGATCTGCGCGGTATCGGACGAATGCTGGCCGAGTTTTTCCTCCAGCCGCGCCACGATGTAGCCGGGCGTGGTTGTCGGCACCAGGAAGGCGCTGATGCCACGCTTGCCGGCAGCCTTGTCGGTCACGGCGAGCACGATCGCCACATCGGCATTCTTGCCGCTGGTGATGAATTGCTTGACGCCATTGAGCACGTAGTCGTCGCCATCCTTCACCGCGCTGGTACGCAGCGCCGCGGCGTCCGAGCCCACGTGCGGCTCGGTCAGGCAGAAGGCGCCGAGCATCTCGCCGCGCGCCAGCGGCACCAGCCACTGCTGCTTCTGCGCCTCGCTGGCGAAGGCCATCAACATGCTGCACACCGGGCAGTTGTTGACGCTGATGACGGTGGAGGTGCCGCCATCGCCGGCGGCGATTTCCTCCAGGATCAGCGCGAGCGACAGATAGTCGAGCCCCGCCCCGCCGTATTGCTCGGGCACCGCCACGCCGTACGCGCCAAGCGCGGCCAGCTCGCGGTGCACCGCATGCGGGAAGGTCTTGTCGCGATCCCACGCGGCGGCGTGCGGCGCGATCTCCTGCTGCGCGAACTGGCGCACGGCGTCGCGGATCATTTCCTGTTCTGGCGTTAGCAGCATGTCAGCTCACCAAGGTTGTCGCCGCTGCGGGCGTGACGAAGGATGCATCGGCCATGGCACTCACCATGGGATCACGCTGCCATCGTAGTTGCGAAAGCCGCCGTTGTCCTGCCGGGTCGCGCCGGCGATCACCGCGCGCATGCCGGAGACGCTCTGCTGCGGCGTGAGGTCGGCTTCCTTGCCGCCCATCTCGGTCTGCACCCAGCCAGGATGGAAGGCCAGGCAGGTGGCATGGCGCGCATCGAGCGAGGCGGCCTTGAGCGCCGCGTTGGCGGCGGCCTTGCTGACCCGGTAGAGCCAGCTGCGGTTGCTGTCCATGGTGCCGATGCTGCCCATGCGCGAGGCCAGCACCGCCAGTACGCCGCCCTTGCCCGAACGTCCGGTCTCGACCAGCGGCAGCAGCAACGGCAGCGCCATCATCGGCCCCAGCACGTTGACATGCATCACCTTGTCGAAATCCTCGCGGGTCACGGGCTGCGCGCCTTCGGTACGCGGGCCGATCACGCCGGCGTTGTAGATCGCTACGTCGATGGACTCGCCGTCCAGCTTCCAGCCCAGCCCGGCGACCTGGCCCGCGTCGGTCAGGTCGGCGCGCAACGCCTCCGCGCCAAGCGCTTCGATGGCCTTGATGCCGTCGTCGCTGCGCGCGACGGCCAGTACCCGCCAGCCATCGGCTCGGTACTGGCGCACGAATTCGAGACCGATGCCACGCGAGGCACCAAGGATGAGAGCGGTTGGCAAGGCAGTACTCCTTTCTCTATGTTGTTTGCGGTGTGGCTGCCGCGCGATGGCGGCAGCCACTCTGTTGCGGGCGGTACCGCGGGTTCAGACGATCTCCAGCCCCACCGCGGTGGCTTCGCCGCCGCCGATGCACAGGCTGGCCACGCCGCGCTTGCCGCCGGTCTTGCGCAGCGCGCCGATCAGCGTGGCCATGATGCGCGCGCCCGAGGCGCCGATCGGGTGGCCAAGCGCGCAGGCGCCACCGTGGATGTTGACCTTGTCGCGCGGGATCTTGAGGTCGTGCATGGCGGCCATCGGCACCACGGCGAACGCTTCGTTGATCTCGAACAGGTCGACGCTGTCCGTGGTCCAGTCGAGCTTGCGGTAGAGCTTGTTGATGGCTTCCACCGGCGCGGTGGTAAACCAGCCGGGTGCCTGCGCATGCGTGGTGTGACCCAGCAAGCGGGCCAGCGGCACCAGGCCGAGGCGCTTGGCGGTGGATTCGCGCATCATCACCAGCGCGGCGGCACCGTCGTTGATCGACGAGGACGATGCGGCGGTGATGGTGCCGTCCTTCGCAAAGGCCGGCTTGAGCGAGGGGATCTTGTCGACCTTGATGCGACGCGGGCCTTCATCCGTATCGATGACAGTGTCGCCACCGCGGCCAGGCACCGTCACCGGCGCGATCTCCCAGCGGAAATCGCCGCGCTCGGTCGCCTGCTGTGCGCGCCGCACGCTCTCCATGGCGAACGCATCCTGCGCCTCGCGGGTGAAGTTGTACTTGGACGCGCAGTCCTCGCCAAAGGTGCCCATGGAGCGGCCGCCGCCTTTCTCGTCCTTGATATAGGCGTCTTCCAGGCCGTCCAGCATCATGTGGTCGAAAATCATGCCGTGGCCGATGCGGTAGCCGCCGCGGCCCTTGGGCACCAAGTATGGCGCATTCGTCATGCTTTCCATGCCGCCGGCGATGGCGATCTCGAACGAGCCCGCGATCAGTGCGTCGTGCACGGTCATGGCGGCACGCATGCCGGAGCCGCACATCTTGTTGACGGTGGTGCAACCCACGCCCAGCGGCAGACCTGCCCCCAGCGCTGCCTGCCGCGCAGGCGCCTGGCCCTGCCCGGCGGGCAGCACGCAGCCGAACACCACTTCCTCGATCTGCTCCGGCTTGAGGCCGGCGCGCTCCACCGCGGCGCGGATGGCGGCGGCGCCCAGTTGCGGGGCGGTCAGGGCGGAGAACTCGCCCYGGAAGGCCGCCATCGGGGTGCGGGCGGCGGATACGATGACAACGGGATCATGCATGGGGTGTCTCCAATGATTAGGGGCGCGGGTTGGCGCGATACGTGGCGGCGATTGTTGGCTCTTCCTGAATCTCTCTTTGCTTGCCGATGCGTGCGAGGCCGGCGCTTAGCGGATCGACGCCTGCGGCGGATCGCCGAACTGGCGGTAGGCCGCTTCGAGCTGCTCGTGCAGTTCCTCATTGCTGCTGGCAGCCATGCCGAGGTCGCGCAGCAGGCCGTCGGACACGCCGTAGACCCAGCCGTGCACGGTGACTGGCTGGCCACGGTCCCAGGCATCCTGCAGCACGGTGGTCTGGCACACGTTGTTGACCTGCTCGATCACATTGAGCTCGCACAGCCGCGTGTGCGCGTCTTCCTCGCGGGTGATGGTGCCGAGGTAGGCGCCGTGCTTGTCGGCAACGTCGCGCACGTGGCGCAGCCAGTTGTCTGCCAGCCCGACGCGCTGGCGCTTGAGCGCGACCTTGACGCCGCTGCACCCATAGTGGCCCACCACCGTGATGTGGCGCACCTTGAGCAACTCCACGGCAAACTGGATCACGGAGAGCGCGTTGAGATCGCTGTGCGCGATGACATTGGCGATATTGCGATGGACAAACACTTCGCCCGGCGCGAGCCCCAGGATCTGGTTGGCCGGAACGCGTGAATCGGAGCAGCCGATCCACAAGTACTCGGGTGCCTGCTGGTTTGCCAGGTTCATGAAGAAACCCGGATCCTCCGCGTTCACGCGGTCGACCCACTCCCGATTGTTGCGGAACAGCTGGGCGATGGCGTCACTCATGCGACTCTCCTTGCCGGTTCTGGCTGGTCGCCGGATTTAGCCCGGGTTGAGGCTGCGGCGGCATAGCGATTGACAAAGCGTTCTGAAACGTCATAGGCATAAAAATCGTGAATTTGTCCGGCCAGCAGCCGGTCCTTGTGCCCCTGCCACATGGCAGGATCGAAGAAATCTTTGTGGTGGCGCAGGAAGGCGGCGCGCACGCGCGGGTCGCCCAGCAGGAAACTGCGGTAGGTCTCGGGGAAGATATCGTGCCGGCCCACGCTGTACCAGACCTCGCCCGACATCTCCTCCTCTTCGTTGCGCGGCTGCGGCACGTGGCGGACATTGGTGTCCGTCATGTACTCGA
The DNA here is from genome assembly GCF_056397325.1 of Cupriavidus sp. 05N39. Lineage (NCBI taxonomy): Bacteria > Pseudomonadati > Pseudomonadota > Betaproteobacteria > Burkholderiales > Burkholderiaceae > Cupriavidus > Cupriavidus sp. 05N39. The sequence continues at coordinate 1,843 of NZ_JBFTNE010000010.1, read as the reverse complement.
TCTCGTCATAGTCGTAGAACACCACGCGGCCGTGGCGCGTGACGCCGAAATTCTTGTAGAGCATGTCGCCGGGGAAGATATTGGCGGCGATCAGTTCCTTGATGGCGTTGCCGTACTCCACGATGCCGTGCTCGACCTGCGCATCGGAGCCCTCCTGCAGCCAGATATTGAGCGGCGTCATGCGGCGCTCGATGTAGACGTGCCGCACGACGATTTCCTCGCCGCCGTCCTTGCCGCGCTGGTACTCGATCATCGACGGCGCGTGCAGTTCCAGCTCGCGCACCAGCGCGTCGTCGAAGCGCGACAGCGGAAATGCCACGTCGGAATACTCCAGCGTATCGGCCATGCGGCCCACGCGGTCGTGCTGCTTGACCAGCTGGTACTTCGACTTGATCAGCTCGCGCGTGGTCTCCTTTGGCGCCGGATAGTAGTCCTTGATCACCTTGAACACGTAGGGATACGATGGCAGCGTGAACACCAGCATGACCAGGCCCTTGATGCCCGGCGCGCTGATGAACTTGTCGGACGAATGCTGCAGGTGATGCAGGAAGTCCCGGTAGAACAGGTTCTTGCCCTGCTTCTGCAAACCCAGCGAGGTGTAGATCTCCGCGCGCGGCTTGCGCGGCATGACGTCGCGCAGGAAGGTCACGTACGCCGACGGGATCTCCATGTCCACCATGAAGTAGGAATGCGTGAAGGAGAACAGGATCAGCAGCTGCACCTTCTTCAGCAGCACCGTGTCGAGCGACAGCTTGCCGTCGGGCGTGTGCACGATGGGAATCGCCAGCGGGAAGGTGCGGTCGGCGTTCAGGATGCGGCCGATGATGAAGGCCGACTTGTTGCGGAAGAACAGCGACGACAGCACATGGATCTGGAAATTCGGCGCAATGCGGAAGTCGCCGAAATACTCGGTGACGGCGCGCACCACGTAGCCGATATCGCGCGTGAGATCGGCAAATGGACGCTCGATCTGGTAGTTGTGGACGATGCGCTCGAAGCACGCCGCCATGCCCGCGCGGCTGCCCGGATAGTAGGCACGGAAGGTCGGCCTGGTGGGAGACTCCTCGTTCTCGATGTACTCGGTCGAGATGGCCGGGCGCACGAAGATGAAATCGTTGTTGAAGTACGAACGGTGCAGGATGCGCGTGCACACCGAGTTGAAGAAGGTCTCGGCCAGTTCCGGCTGGTGATGGTTGGTCAGCAGCCCGATGTAGTGCAGCTTGATCTGCTGCCAGATTTCGTCCTCGATGTTCTCGGCGTCGTACTCGTCTTCCAGGATCACGCTGGTTTCGCGCACCCGCTCGTTGTAGAAGGCGATGCGGTCGCGTTGCAGTTGCTGCAGGCCTTGCCAGTCGGCCGCCTCGAACTTCACCTTGGCCTGGTGGCTGACCTCGCGGAACAGCCGGTAATGCTTGTCGAACCCGTCCAGCATGGTGCGGGCCACGTCATAGGCAATCTGCGAGGACAGCAGCTTTGGGAAGTGGGACATGACGCAGGCCGATGACGATTGGGGGTTCCGGAGATTGTAAATTGGTTCGGCGGCAGGGCGAGTGCTCTTTCGGTCAATCCGGCATGGCCGGCGCGGCGCCAGACCGGGCGCCATCGCCATGCAGCGCCGGCATCACATGGTTTGCGAGAACAACTCCCTTCCGATCAGCATGCGCCGGATTTCCGACGTGCCCGCGCCGATCTCGTACAGCTTGGCGTCGCGCCACAGCCGGCCGACCGGGTATTCGTTGATATAGCCGTTGCCGCCCAGGATCTGCACCGACTCGCCGGCCATCCAGGTGGCCTTCTCGGCGGTGTACAGGATGACCGCGGCGCAGTCCTTGCGCACCTGGCG